>JAAFHN010000579.1 GCA_013298415.1 Comamonadaceae bacterium | reverse complement strand
CATGCAATTGAAGGACGTAGAAGTGGGCCAACCCGGCCCGGGCGAAGTGCGGATTCGTCACCACGCGATTGGCCTGAACTACATCGACATCTACCAGCGCTCAGGCGTGTATCCGCTGCCCATGCCGCTGCGCCTGGGCATGGAAGGTGCGGGCGTGATCGAAGCCGTGGGCGAGGGCGTGACGCACTTGAAAGCGGGCGACCGCGCGGCCTACGCCAGCCAGCCGCCGGGTAGCTATTGCGAAGTGCGCGTGATGCCCGCCAAATGTGTGTGCAAGCTGCCGGATGCGATTGATTTTGAAACCGGCGCGGCCATGATGCTGAAGGGCTTGACGACGCAGTACCTGCTGCGCAAAACCCTGCCAGCCCAGGGCTTGCAGCCAGGCGACTTCGTGCTCTTTCACGCAGCAGCCGGCGGCGTGGGCCTCATCGCATGCCAGTGGGCGAAGGCGATGGGTTTGCAGCTGATCGGCACGGCGAGCACAGCCGAGAAATGCGCTCTCGCAGCCGCTCATGGCGCGGCGCATACGATCAATTACGCGACCGAGGATTGGGTGGCTCGCGTGAAAGAGGTCACAGGCGGCAAAGGCGTGAAAGTGGTGTACGACTCCGTGGGTGCCAGCACTTTTTCGGGTTCGCTCGATTGCCTGTCGCCCTTCGGCTTGCTCGCCAGCTTTGGCAATGCCTCAGGCAAAGTGCCGCCAGTGGACATCGGCACGCTCGGCGCGAAAGGCTCGCTCTACATTTCTCGGCCCACGCTCTTCACGCACATCGCCACACGCGAAAGCACGCAAGCGATGTTTGCGGATTTGGCGCAGATGGTGGCCAGCGGTGCAGTGAAGATCCCTGTCACTCGCCGCTATGCGCTGGCCGATGCGGCCCAAGCGCACCGCGACTTGGAAGCGCGGGTGACTACCGGGGCCTGCGTTCTGTTGCCTTAAGCGCCCACAGCCCCAAGCCCACCATCGCCAGCAGCTCAAACCAACCCAATGCCCCTCCTCCGCCCCCACCACCGGCAGGGGCAGCGGGCGCAGGATTGGGCTGCACTGGCGTGGGCTGCACTGGCGTGGGATCCACGGGCGCGCCGCCCTGCAACACAGCAAAACTCAATTGATCGGCCTTGGTGCGGCCTGCGCTGTCGGTGATTCGCAACTCAAATACTGCTGTCCCGGCAGCAAGCGCAAGCGCAACCGTGGTGGTCGCTGCATTGGGGGTGGTGATCGTGCCGCGCGGCCCGCTCAGCTGAGTCCAGCTGAATTGCAGAGGGCCACTGCCAGCCACAGCTGCCACAACCTGCGCATCGCCATCGGATCGCAGCAGCACATTGCTGCCTCCCACGATGGTTTGTGTGGGTGTTTGGTACACGCCCCCCACTTGCACCAACACCGGCAGCGCCTTGGTCATGGGAATCAGGGCCTGATCCAGCGCCATCTTCGCATCCAGCATGCCAGTGCCACACACATTCACATTGCAATTGCAAGTGCCGCTTACCGTGACGCCCGCGTTCACGGCTCCGCAGCTTTGAAAGCCTGCATTGAACTCGAAGGGCCGCACCGAGGTTTTGAGCAAGTTCGTGATCTGCGCGGCACTCAAAAACGGGTTGGCAGAAGCCACCAGCGCGGCCACGCCCGCCGCTACCGGGGCAGAGAAGCTCGTGCCTTGCTTGGTGCCAAAGCCCTCAGAAACAGGCCCTTGGGTACCCGTGTTCACGAGGCCGTACAGCAAGTTCACGCCTGAGCTTTCCGTGCTGCCGCCAGTCGTCATGAAGGTCACGGTGGAGCCGAAGTTACTGTAACTCGTCTTCATGCCGCCGGCAGCCACCACCACCAGGGAACCCGCTGCAGTGACTTCATCGATCACGGGTTGATACGCCGAGCCAGCGCAGCGGGTGGAGCCGCCAAAACTCACGTTGATGATGCGCGCCGGGTTCGGATTTCGCGACGTGCCAGCGACTGTGAGGCCAGCCGCCCAGCGCATACCGTCGAGGAGATCGCTCAGCAGGGCGCCGCACTTGCCAGCCACGCGCACCGGCAGAATTTGCACGCCCCAGCTGACCCCGGCAATGCCCTGTGCGTTGTTGGCGGCGGCACCGATCAGGCCCGCGATGAAGGTGCCGTGCCAGGAGCTGTTGGAGACATCGCATTGACCGAAGAGCGTGCCGTTGCGCGCGATATCAGTGCTGCTCACCCAATCTCCGGGGTCGGTGGGATCAGCGTCTCGCCCATCGCCATCGTTGCCGTAAATCGGCTCGCTCACCATGTCATAGCCAGGCAACACCTTGCCCGCAAGATCAGGGTGCGGTCGGATGCCTGAATCCAGGATCGCCACTGTCACGTTGCCGCCCGTAAAGCTGTCCCAAGCGCCCACAGCGTTGATCGAGGCTGGGCGAGTGGCGCTGGGCGCATCCAGGTGCCAAAGTCGGACAAACGCGGTGTCGTT
>JAAFHN010000495.1 GCA_013298415.1 Comamonadaceae bacterium | reverse complement strand
CCGCGCCTGCCGTGGAGCGGGCATAAAGATTCGGGGGTGGGCCTCACGCTGTCGACCTACGGCATTGAAACCTTCACCCGGCCCAAGGCTTGGCATTTGCGAAAAGCATGAAGCTGGCGCTCTTTGACTTGGATCACACGTTGCTGAGCGGCGACAGCGATGTGCTTTGGTGCGATTTTCTGATGGCCGAGCGCGTGTTGGATCGCACAAGCTTTGGCCCCCGGAATGCTGAGATGGAAGCGCGCTACAAAGAGGGCACGGTGAGCTCGAAGGAGTTCACGGAATTCTTTGTCGGCACCTTGGCTGGCCGCACGCCGCAGGCCTGGGAGGCCCTGCGCCAGCGCTTCGCTGCCACAGAGATTTATCCACGCATCCCGCCGAGCGCCCACGCACTGCTGGCCGATCACCGCTCGCGTGGCGATGTGCTCGTGCTCACCACCGCCACCAATCGCTTCATCACCGAGCTCACCGCAGAGCACCTGGGCATCGAGCATCTGCTTGCCACGGACTGCGAGCAAAACCCGCAAGGCGAGTTCACCGGCTGCACACAGGGCACGCTGAACATGCGGGAGGGCAAGGTGAGTAGGCTGCGCGATTGGTTGGCAGATCGCGGTGTGGAGCCCACACCGGCCTTCCGCGCCGCGCATTTCTACAGCGATTCGCGCAACGATTTGCCACTTTTGAGCGAAGTGGGCCATCCGGTGGCGGTTGATCCCGATCCGCATTTGCTGGCTGAGGCCACAGCGCGCGGCTGGCGCGTTCTGCGCTTGGATCGCTAGGCAGTTACAGGATGGACGAATCCGGTCGTCTGCCCTTTTTCCTGCAGGGAGAGCAGGTGGGCTCGGTGGCGCCCGGCGTGCTCGACGCGGTCGCGGGCGATGCCTTGCTCGGCATATTTCTGCGCTTGAGCCAGAAGCATGGCGGTGCATGGCATGCAGAAGCACTGAACGGCAGGCCGCTCAACGACGGGCTGCATGTGCTCGCCCATGCGCTCTGTGGCGCGGGCCTCGGCGGGCGCTGGCGCAGCGAGCGGCTGGCGGTGTGCAATGCGAGCGGCAAGCAACTCGCGGCCATCGAACGGGCGGCAGTGCGCACGCTCGGCATCGCTACCCGTGCGGTGCATTTGATGGGAGCAGCCCCTAATGGCAGCCTGTGGGTACAACAGCGAGCCCTAGACAAGGACACCGATCCTGGTCTGTGGGACACACTGGTGGGCGGCATGGTGCCCGATGGCGAAACGCCGGAATCGGCCCTGGAACGCGAAAGCATGGAAGAGGCCGGGTTGAGCCTGGCGAGCCTGCAAAATCTCAAGCTAGGCGGCACGCTCCAGCTTCATCGGCCCAGCCCCGAGGCGCAGGGCAGGGGCCTACTTGTTGAACGCCTTGATTGGTACCTTGCCACGGTTCCGGCTCACCTTGAGCCCAACAACACCGACGGCGAAGTCGCGCAGTTCGCCTGCCTGGGCATGGAGGAAGTGTGTGCTTGGTCAGCTGAGCAGCGCTTCACCGTGGATGCCCAAGCCATCGTCTTGCAGTGGCTGGACGCGCTGGAGATCTGATTTTGGCCGCTTTTTGAATGTTTCTTTACCACTGTCGTAGTGGTTATTCACTTTGTTGCTATACAAATGCTAGCGTTCACAACTCAAGACGAACAACTCACTTCCAGCGTTTTCGACCAATCGGGAGGGAACGCCGTGAAAGCCGCCGGGTGATCGGTCGCGAAGGGGCGCTCGAGAGCGGATTGCAGGGCATGGAGCGGGTTGAAATCTCCCGCCTGCGCGGCAGTGATCGCTTCTTGGGCCAAGTGGTTGCGCAGGATCATTCGGGGGTTGGTGGCTGCTGCGAGGCTGTGCGCGGCGGTTCTTGCCACGTGCGACGGCCAAAGCGCTTCCCAGGCGGCTTCGGGTGTGTTTTTTGAAGCAATATCACCCATCTGTCCCAGTTTTTTCGATATGTAGTGCTGCGAAAAAGATAGTAACCATGCATCAAAGGCAGCGCGATCGAATACCATGTCTCGCGCCGCGCCAGGCCGCTCCGGCTCGCAAATCGCACCCGTCCAGCGGCCGAAAAAGATCGTCCAATCCACTTGCTCTTTGGCGAGCAACTTAAGCAGGTCGTCGAGGTGCTTCTTGCTCTCAGGCGTGTTCAGTTCCGCCGAATCAAAGCCCAGCTTGGCCCAAAGCCGACGCTGCAACTGAGCGGGAAAGCGGGTGCGATACGGCTCCAGCGCCGCAATCGCAGCGTCTTGCTCGCCAATGACCGGCAAAAGCGCTCGGCCAAGGCAGAAAAGGTTCCAGTAAGCCACGTTAGGTTGCTTGTTGTAGGCGTAGCGTCCTGCGTGGTCGGAATGGTTACAAATGTGATCGGGGTTGAAGCCGTCTAGGAATCCGAACGGGCCGTAGTCGATGGTCAGGCCCAGGATGCTCATGTTGTCGGTGTTCATCACGCCGTGGCAAAAACCAACTGCTTGCCATTGCGCCACCATGTCGCAGGTGCGCTCGGCAACGGCTTCAAGCAGCGCCGCATACGGATTGGCTGCATCGGCGCAAGCGGGGTAGAAGCGACGGATCACGTAGTCGGCCAGTTGCCTCAGCGCGGCATCGTTGCCAGACGCCGCAAAGTGCTCAAAGTGTCCAAACCGGATGAAGCTGGGCGCAGCGCGGGTCACCACCGCTGCCGTTTCCATCTCCTCGCGGCGCACAGGCTGAGGCGACCCCACAAGCGCGAGCGCTCGCGTCGTGGGAATCCCAAGCCCATGCATGGCCTCGCTGCACAAGTATTCGCGGATCGAGCTGCGCAGCACCGCCCGGCCGTCGCCCATGCGGG
>JAAFHN010000257.1 GCA_013298415.1 Comamonadaceae bacterium | reverse complement strand
AGCGGAGCCCAAACCCCGTGCCGCTGGCTCCAGCGCTTCTTTCCACGCAAATTCGGGGTTCAAAAAGAGCGGATTGGGCTGCGAGGCCCGACCATGTTCATCGCGGATCGTGGCATCGCACACCGATGCAGGCGCTTTGACGATGAAGCGCAATTTGCCATCCGCTTGCTCGGCATAAGCCGCGTATTGGGCTGCGGTGAGTGGCCTGTAAAACGAGCGATCCAAACTCACGGTGCGCAAGAGCGGATGCTGGGCATAAGCGCGCAAGCCGTGCTTGGAGAGCATGGCCTCGGGGTAGTTGCCTGCGTACACCAGCCCATCCCAGCCGGGAAAGTGCCAGCTGGAGGTGCCCAAATGCACTTGGGGGCCGAGGGCATCGGCAAGCGCTGCGTGCTCAGGCGTGGCGGGCGCTGGCGCCACTGGAGGCTCCTCTTTCCCGACTCTCCCCGGCTTAGGCTTGCTCGCAGGCCGAGCATGCTCAGCCGCAGGTGCGCCGCCGAACAAATCGTCTTGCATGCCCCGCTCTGCGCAGGCTTGAGAACGCGCTAGAGCACTTCGCTGGCGAAATCCGCCAGTCGGGAGCGCTCGCCGCGTGCCAGGGTCACGTGCCCCCCGTGCGGCCAGCCTTTGAAGCGATCCACCGCATAGGTCATGCCACTGGAGCCTTCGGTGAGGTACGGCGTGTCGATCTGCGCCAAGTTGCCCATGCACACGATTTTGGTGCCGGGGCCTGCGCGCGTGATCAGCGTTTTCATCTGTTTGGGCGTGAGGTTTTGTGCCTCGTCGATGATGACCCACTTGTTCATGAAAGTGCGGCCACGCATGAAGTTCATGCTCTTGATTTTGATGCGACTGCGCAGCAAATCATTGCTTGCGGCGCGGCCCCATTCGCCGTGGCCGCCTTGATCGTTTTTGCTCAAAAACTCCAAGTTGTCGTCCAGCGCGCCCATCCAAGGGCCCATTTTTTCTTCCTCTGTGCCTGGCAAAAAGCCAATGTCTTCGCCCACGCTCACCGTTGCGCGGGTGACGATGATTTCGCTGTAGCGCCGCTCTTGCATCACCTGCTCTAAGCCACACGCAAGTGCCATCAGCGTTTTGCCCGTGCCTGCAGTGCCTGCCAGCGTCACAAAGTCCACCTCGTGATCCATCAGCAAGTTCATCGCGTAGTTTTGCTCGCGGTTTTTGGCGGTCACGCCCCACACCGCGTTTTTGGTGTGGCTGTAGTCCTTGATGGTTTTGAGCACCGCGCTTTTGCCACGCACTTCCGTCACGCGCGCCAAAAAGGCTTGCTCGCCGGGTTCATCGATGCTCAAAAACTGGTTGATGAGGAATTCGCTCGCCAGCGGCCCGCTCACGCGGAAGTAGTCGTGCCCGCCTTGCTTCCAAGAATCCACCGCTTTGCCGTGGCTCTCCCAAAAATCGGTGGGCAAGGCCCGCGTGCCGCTGTAGAGCACTTCGTCGTCGCCAAGCGCTTTGTCGTTTTCGTAATCTTCCGCCGCCATGCCAAGCGCGCGGGCTTTGATGCGCATGTTGATGTCTTTGGAGACCATCACCACTTCACGCGGTGCGTGGAGCGCTGCGAGCGCATGCACCACACCCAAGATTTGGTTATCGGCCTTGCCTTGGGGCAAGCTGGTTGGCAGCTCGTAGGGCAGCGGCTGAGTCTGGAAGAAGAGCCTGCCGGTGGCATCAGTGTGTCCAGTGCCGCTCAGGAGCAAGCCGCTGGCGATGTCTTGCTGGGCGGCGGCGGCGATGGCTGCCAGTGCATCCAAACTGCGGCTCACCTGGCGGGCGTTTCGCGCCACTTCAGTCATGCCTTTTTTGTGGCCATCCAGCTCTTCCAGCGTGATCATGGGCAAAAACACATCGTGCTCTTCAAAGCGAAAGAGGCACATCGGGTCGTGCATCATCACATTGGTATCGAGCACGAAAAGCTTGGGCGGGCCCTCACTTGCTTTGCGGGATTTGGCCGGGCGGGCGGCAGGCTTGGGCAGCTCAGCGCGGGGGGCGGCGGGCTGAATGGGCATGCGGGTGGGCTGCGCTGCGGCTGGCGCTTGGGCGCGAGATTGAGCGGGCGCAGCGGGCTCGGCACGCAGAACAGGCGCAACAGACTCAATCGACTTTCGCGACTGCGCGGGTGCTGGGGCCGGGGCCGGGGCTGGGTGGGCCGATTTGGCCTCGCTCCTGGCACTCGGGTGTTTGGACACGGTGTCTGCGCGGCGGGCTGGAGCTTGTGGAAGCGGCATGTGGGCGGGACCAATCAAGAATGGCTGAACAACTCACAGCATGAAAAAAACCGCTGGCAGAAACTCTGCGAGCGGCTTTTGGTTGGCTGTGACCCATTTTCGGGCAGTAACCCGGTTGACGCAAGCGATGGAGGGAGGCAGACCCGCGCCGAAATTTCTTTCGCGCCGAGCACCCGTACTGCACTGCTTACCGTCATGCGCCCCATGATACACGGGGCGTGTGACTGCTACAACTTATGCAGCAGGTGTGGCTTTTTTGAGCGCCTTGACAGCCTTGATGACTTCCTCTACGTGGCCGGGCACTTTGAGACCACGCCACTCCTGGCGCAGCACGCCATCAGGCCCGATCAAAAAGGTGCTGCGCTCGATGCCCTTGACCTTTTTGCCGTACATGATTTTGTTTTTCACCACACCAAAGCCGTGGCACATTTTTTCTTCGGTGTCCGCAATCAGCTCAAAGGGCAGCTCAAGCTTCATCTTGAAATCGTCATGCGATTTCATGTTGTCGCGGCTCACGCCAAACACCTCTGCACCGGCTTTCACGAAGTCTTTGTACTTGTCGCGAAACTGCATGGCCTCAGTCGTGCAGCCGGGGGTGTTGTCTTTGGGGTAGAAATACAGCACCAGCATCTTGCCCTGGTGGGTTTGGTTGGTGACTGTGCCGCCTCCGGTGGCTTTTGCTTCAAACTCAGGAATCGCTTTGTTCAGTACGACAGCCATAAACAACCTTTACGCAAGCCTTGTGTGTGAAATCTAGGCGCGGCGCCGACACTGCTGACAAAACCGCCCCCTCCCAGGGAGCAGCCTTGCGTTGAAGGCACCGCGAAAACGGCAACCTTGGATTTTAGCCGATTTGGACTACCTTGGGAAGCCCGCGCAGCCTCGAAGTCCGGCTAGGCGCATCAACCCAGCGCCGTGATCACGTCTTGAGGCGCTTGCACCAGCTCGATCAACACGCCCTCGCCTGCCACCGGAAACTGCTCATTGCTCTTCGGGTGAATGAAGGTGATGTCGTGCCCCGCTGCACCCTTGCGAATGCCGCCCGGCGCGAAGCGCACACCTTGACTTGTGAGCCACGCCACAGCAAGCGGCAGATCGTCCACCCACAGGCCCACGTGGTTGAGCGGCGTGGAGTGAACAGCAGGCTTTTTTTCGGGATCAAGCGGTTGCATCAAATCCACTTCCACGGCGTGCGGGCCGTGGCCAATTTCGCAGATGTCTTCATCCACGTTTTCGCGCTCGCTCACGAAGCTGGACTTGACTTGGAAGCCAAGCATGTCCACCCAGAGCTTTTGTAGCGCGGTCTTGCTGGGGCCGCCGATGGCGATTTGCTGGATGCCCAGGATGCGGAAGGGGCGGATCGTCATGGTGGCCAGTTACTTGATGTGAAGCGTCTTCGGATCAACTGCGGCACGCACACCCGGCACGAGCGAATCAAACGCCACGGTTTGCTGCCGAAGCACCTGGTTTGCCGCGCCCTTGAGCTTGAGATGAACGCGGCGGCCAGCCCAATCGATTTCGACCGTGCCAAAGTGCAGCTCGCGCACCAAATCGCCCATTCGGTTGGGACCTGCTTCGTTCGCGGTTTCCCACACATGCGTGCCCCCGCTGGAGGTCATCTCCGTCATGGTGTACGGCGCATTGAAGTTGTCACGGTAAAACGCGCCGATGTGGCGGTCGCCTGAGAGGAGAACCACGCCGTTGGCACGAGTACGGGCAATTGCATCCAGCATGCGGGCGCGTTCGTGGGGGAAAAGCCCCCAGCGTTCCCAGCCGTGGCCTTCGGCCAAAATTTGAATGCCGCTCACGATGAGTCGCAACTCAGCCGGTTGGCGCAACTGCGCCTCAAACCACTGCCACTGCGCTTCGCCCAACATGGTTTTGCGGGTGTCGGGATCGGGCACGTAGCGCTCTTTGCCGGGGGCATCGCGCTGATCGGTTTTCATCCAGGCCGAGCGGCTGAATCGCACATCCACCATGATGATTTGCACACGCTGCCCCACCGGGCCGAAGACTTGCGCGTGGTACACGCCATCGCGGCTGCGGCGCGGGTCGTTGGCGGGTACTTTCCAAAAATTCAGGAAGTAATTTTTGCTCTCTTGCTTTGCTGCGAAGCTGCCATCGCCATCGTTCAGGCCGTAGTCGTTGTCGTCCCACATCGCCAGGTGAGGCGCGTGGTCGCGCAGGCGCTGAAAGTTGGGGTCAGCTGCGAGGGTGCGGTAGGCCTCGTCCAGATTGGAGAGCGCAAACGGCACTTGATTGGCATACACGTTGTCGCCCGCAAACAGCACCACGCCGGGGTCGTCTGCGCGCATGGTATGGAGCAAGTGCGTGGATCTCTTTTGGTCGACGCAGGAGACGATGGCAACCCGCTGCAACGCCCCATTGGCTGCACGACCTGGGCCGCTGGGCGGCTGAATCGCGGCTGGCACGGGCGCGGCCTCGATCCCAGCGCGACGGATCGCTGCTGGCGGCGGCGTGGGAGATGGCGGCAACGGTGGAGCTGGCGGTGGCATCGGTGACGATGCACAAGCCGACAGCACCACTGCGCCGAGGGCCGACACGCCAAGCACCGCAGCGCGGCGATTGGGCAGAGGG
>JAAFHN010000245.1 GCA_013298415.1 Comamonadaceae bacterium | reverse complement strand
CGGTGTATTCCTGGGGCAAGGCACGCCACTGCTCAGCGTAAGCAGGCTCGTGTTCACCAATCAAGGCTTTCAGGATGCGGTCCTTCGCATTCGCCGCCTCATGGTCGATCAGCTTCGCTTGCACCTGTGCGTGCAGCACCACGTAGTTCCAAGTAGGCACGCGTTGAAGATCGGCATAGACAGATGGCGACATGTAAGCATGCGGCCCGCGAAACACGGCCAGCGCTTTTGGGTTGGCCTGCAGCAGCTTCCAGTGCCCATTCGGCCGCGCCACATGGCCCAGAAGCACCAACTGCTCCCCGCGCTCCACCACGTGCAAGGGCAAGTGCGTCACAAACGGCTCGCCCTCGGCCGACACGCTCACGAGCTGCGCAAACGCCGCTTCGCGCATCAAACGCAGCGCAGCCGCCCTGTCCTTTGAGCGATCAAAGTGCGGCGGCAAGTACATGGTCGCGCTCATCGCAGACCCCCGCCCAGCTCAAAAACGGGGCGCGCAAAGCCATTTTTCATGAAAAAACCCACCACTGTCCATACGAAATCAACATTCATTGCTATCTTTTTTGAATTCTCTTCTTTGCATTCCTTAACTCCTGGTCTCCTGGTCTCCTGTGAAATGGATCCCCGCACCCTAGCCCGCGCAAAACGCATTCAACTTATTCCCATCCAAGTCCCGGAAGTAAGCCGCGTAGAAGCCTTTGCCGCGTTCGCCCGGCTTGCCTTCGCAAACCGCGCCAAGTTCGATGGCTTTGGCATACACGGCGTCCACCTTGTCGCGCGAATCCATCACCAGCGCCACCATGTTGCCGTTGCCCACCGTTGCGCCCTTGCCGTCAAACGGGCGCACCACGGCGAAGCTGGGCACCTGCCAATTCGGCCCCCAAGAAATGCCGTTTGGAAACTCCATCAGGCGCTTGATGCCGAGTGATCCAAAAAGCGCGTCGTAAAACGCTGCCGCGCGCAGCATGTCGTTGGTGCCAACGGTGGTGTAGCCAATCATGAGTTGCTCCTTATGCCGCCTTGCTGGCGGAAATCAAAACGTGAAGCGTATCGCGTTGCGTGGCCGGTTGCGTGTGACTTGAGCCACTTCTTTCGCATCACAGCAATGTCAGCCGCGCTACTGAACACAGCGATGTCGAAAATAGTGAGGTCAGCCGCGCTGCCATAAATCGTTGGCAGACAGCCCCGACGGGCGCTCGGCCAGCCGGGCGAGCGCCGCTGTGTCGCCCCGCAGATGCGCTCGCCACCAGTCGGTGCTGACTTGCGCGATCACACGGTGGTGAAGCTCTTCTTTTGCGAGGGTTGCAGTGGTGCGCGGCGCAACAGCACGGGCAAAGTTGCGGCTTTCGATGTCGCTGGCCGGATTGCCACCGAATGTCATGTGGTCTGCGTCTTGCAGCACCAAACCCGCCTTTTTGCCTGCGGGCAGGTAGCCATACACAGCGGCGCGCACCTCGGGGGTGGAGCCGTTGCCGATCACGTCGCCGTCTAAGGTGCCGGTGAGCGTGAGCATCGGGCGCGTGATGCCCGAGAGCATTTGGCGCTGATCTCCGGGGCCGACGACCGCAGGCGAGAAGGCGATGAAAGCCGAAAGCCTGGGCTCGTCCAGCGCGGCTGCGCCTGTAAAGCTGCGGCCCGCCATGCCAAGCGTGGTGCCCGAGCCGAAAGAATGCCCGGCCATGCCTGCATTGCTGGTAGCAACCCGCACCCATGCGCCCTGCCCCGAGCCGGAGGCCGCTCGCTGCCTGCGCGCCACCTCATCGAGCACAAAGCGCACATCGGCGAAACGCGCCAAGTGCTGCGCGGGCGCAAAGGTCTCTTGCATCGCGCCCCGCATCAATGCGCTGCGCAAGGCCGGGCCATCGCTGCCTTGGTGCTGCATGTGCAGCACCAAGAAGCCTGCGGCAGCCCAGGCTTCGCCCCACACCGAGCCGCCTTCTCGTTTGCCGCCTAGGCCGTGGCTGTAGATCACCATCGGCGTGGCGGCCGAGGTGGCCGGGTCAAGGCGCGGCCAGCGAATTCGCATGGGCACATCGCGCTTGCGAGATTCGTCGCGCCAAATCTCGTCTTGCACGAGCAGCGGCTCTTGCGCGTGGCTTGGCGCGGCCAGCCAAGGCAGCGGCGCGGCGCATGCGGTGGCCAGACCAAGCGCGATTTGCCTGCGACGGATTTGGGGTGACGGGGCGGCGGGCGAAGGTGTGCTGGGCATCGTGATTCAACTCAAAAAGTCGCGCTGAGCGCAGTATCGCTTCGAGCGCTGGCTTGCCGCAAAATCTGGCGCGTAAAGAACCGTGTCTGCCTCAGCCGCTTTTTCGCTTTCCCCGATTCCCCATCGCTCCGTAAAGCCATGAGCACATCCCGCCCCACACAATCCGCCCACGCCCTCACGATCTCGCGCACGCTGGCCGCGCCGCGCCTGGCCGTGTGGCGCTGCTGGATGGAGCCTGAGCTGCTGGTGCAGTGGTTTTGCCCCAAGCCCTGGCAGGTGACACAAGTTGACATGGAGCCGCGAGCAGGCGGCCGCTTTTTCACGCTGATGCAAGGCCCGGGGCCCGATGGCCAGCTCGTTCAGCACCGCAACCCCGGCGTGTTTTTGGAAGTCGTTGAAGGCAAGCGCCTGGTGTTCACCGATGCCTTTGAATCAGGCTGGATTCCCACCGGCTACAACTGCGTCAATCCTCAGGCCACCGAGGCGTACCCCTTCATGGTCGCCACCGTGGAATTCGCAGAGTCACCCGAAGGTGGCACGTTCTACAAAGCCGAAGCCCGCCACTGGAGCGCCGCCGACCGCACCCAACACGAACAAATGGGCTTTCACGAAGGCTGGGGCGTTTGCGCGGATCAGCTGGAGGCTTTGGCAAGGACGCTGTGAGCAGCATGTTTTGCGCGATGGCAATCGGCAGGAAATCGTGAGATGCTTGGAGCCTGAAACAGCCAAGTCACCATGCCCAATCTTGCCGCGCAAATTCGAGAAGCGCTTGCGATGTTCGATGCCGCAGGCACCAAGCCAGCCCTGATCGGCGGCTTGGCCGTTGCGGCACACCAGGTGATTCGCGCCACCAAAGATGTTGACTTTTTGTTGGATCCCAGCGCGGCCGACGGGGTGCACGCCGCGCTGCTGAGGCTCGGGTATCAGTGCCTCTACCGAAGCGAAAACGCCGCCAACTATGTGCGCGGCTCCGAGGGCCTGGATGTGCTCTACGCGCACCGCCCATTTGCGCGCCGCTTGCTCGCAGGCGCTGCCGAGCGCGAAACAGCGATGGGACGGCTTCGCGTGATCAGCGTCGAAGGCCTCATCGGTTTCAAGCTGCAAGGCTACTTCAACGACCCAGCACGGACACGTGATTTGGATGACATTCGCGCGCTGCTCAAAATTCACCGCGTCCGGCTCGATCTAACCGAGCTTCGCCAGTACTTTGCCTTGTTTGGTCAACAACAATTGCTCAATGACCTCCTCGCCTGATCGCTTGAAACTCGCGCCAGAGCAGGACGCCGCGTTTGCGAGCGAGGCGGGCCTGGCTTTCGAGGCACCCCAAGGCATTTCAGAGCCGCTGGACGAGTGGCTTGGCCTCATGGAAGTCGTCCAAATGCTCTGCGCAGTTTGGCCAGCGCGGGATCAGCCGATGCTGGGTGGCGACTGGCGGCTCTGAGTGCTGGGCAATTCGCTCGGCTTTCGCATGCGCGCCTGGAGCCACGCCGCCCGAGCCAACCGATTCGCATCGTCTTGTGCATTCATCTCGGCATGCGTCATTCGAAACGCGCCCTGGGGGCCGCGCGGCTGATCGAAGCCAGGCAAGGCCAAACCCGATCCATCGCCAGCGCGCGCTCAAACGCCCGCGTGGCGCCGCGCTCCAACTCTTCTCGGATGACTGATCCAACGACTCGCATCGGCTCAGTTTAGCGGCATCTTTTGCTGCTACCTTTTTGCTGGCGGCACATCCGTGCAACTGCCGTGCGCGACTTCGGCGGCCATGCCTAGAGACTCGCCTAGGGTGGGATGCGGGTGGATGGTTTTGCCGATGTCGACCGCGTCTGCGCCGAGTTCGATGGCGAGTGCGATTTCGCCGATCATGTCGCCGGCGTGGGTGCCTACGATGCCGCCGCCTAGGATTTTTCCGTGGCCATGAGCTTCGGGAGAATCATCAAACAGCAACTTGGTGAAGCCCTCGTCGCGTCCATTGGCGATTGCGCGGCCAGATGCCGTCCAGGGGAACAGGCCTTTTTTGACCTTGATGCCTTTGGCTTTGACTTCGTCTTCGGTGAGGCCCACCCAAGCGACTTCGGGGTCGGTGTAGGCCACGCTTGGGATCACCCTGGCATTGAAAGCAGATGCTGCCAACTCTGCATTGCCTTGCAGCTCGCCCACCGCCACTTCTGCGGCCACGTGCGCTTCGTGTACGGCCTTGTGCGCGAGCATGGGCTGGCCCACGATGTCGCCAATGGCAAAAATGTTCGGCACATTGGTGCGCATTTGGATGTTGACGGGGATGAAGCCGCGATCCGTGACCGTCACCCCCGCGTTTGCCGCGCTGATTTTCTTGCCGTTCGGTGTGCGGCCCACGGCTTGCAGCACCAAATCGTAGGTTTGGGGTGCTGGCACGGCTACGCCCTCTTTTGCGGCCTCAAATGTCACCTCTATCCCGGTGTTTGTTGCCTTTGCCGCTACAGTTTTTGTATTCAGCATGATGTTGTCAAAGCGGTGGGCGTTGAACTTTTGCCAGACTTTGACGAGATCGCGATCCGCCCCTTGCATGAGGCCATCCATCATCTCCACCACATCCAATCGCGCGCCGAGGCTTGAGTACACGGTGCCCATTTCCAGGCCGATGATGCCGCCGCCCAGGATCAACATGCGCTTAGGCACCTCGGCCAAGCCGAGCGCGCCGGTGCTGTCCACAATGCGCGGGTCGTCTGGCAAAAAGGGCAGATGCACCGCTTGGCTGCCTGCTGCGATGATGCATTTGGCAAACCTGATCGTGCTGGTTTTGCCAGTCTTTTCTTGGGCAGTGCCGGTGG
>JAAFHN010000174.1 GCA_013298415.1 Comamonadaceae bacterium | reverse complement strand
CGTGGGCATCCCGCAGGGCTACCCCGATTACATCTTGCACACCATGATCAAGGTGTTCAAAAACGGCGAAGAAGTCAAGCTTTCCAAGCGCAGCGGCGACTACGTGAGCCTGCGCGATCTGATCGAGTGGACGAGCAAGGATGCGGTCCGCTTTTTCCTGCTCTCACGCAAGGCCGACACCGAGTACACGTTTGATGTGGACTTGGCCGTGAAAAAGGGCAACGAAAACCCGGTGTTTTACGTGCAGTACGCGCATGCCAGGATCAGCAAAGTGTTGCGCGATTGGGGCGGCGATTTGGCTGCGCTTGCCAAAGCCGAATTGAGCGCACTGCAAAGCCCGCAAGCCATGGCGCTGCTGGGCGCGCTGGCGCGCTATCCGGCCATGGTGGAGATGGCTGCGGCGGACTTTGCGCCGCACGATGTGGGTTTTTATCTGCGCGAACTCGCCGGGCAGTACCACAGCTACTACGACGCTGAGCGCATTTTGGTGGATGATGAGGCCGTGAAACTCGCGCGCTTGGCGCTGGTTGCGGCTGTGGCGCAGGTGTTGCGCAACGGCTTGGGCTTACTGGGCGTGAGTGCGCCGGAGCAAATGTGATGCGAAAACTGGCGTTTTCCGAAAAGCGGCCCCAGCGCGGCGGCACGATTTTGGGCTTCATCATTGGCGGCGTGGTCGGCCTCCTGGCCGCGCTCATCGTGGCGGTCTTCGTCACCAAAGTGCCTGTGCCCTTTGTGAACAAGGCTGTGAACCGCAACGCTGAAAAAGACCAAGCGGAAACGGTGAAAAACAAAAACTGGAATCCGAACGCCCCGCTGGACAGCGCCAAGTCCGCTGCGCCTAAGGCGGCCGAGGCTTCGGGAGTCGTGGTTTCAGGTGCTGCGCCTTCCAGCGCAGCAGCGGCTGCGGCGTACAAGCCACTAGAGCCCGCCAAAAAGGGCGCTGAAGCTGCGCCCAAGCCCGCGCCTGATGCGTTGGGCGATTTGGTGAAGGCCAAGATGGGTCAAGCACCCGCCGTTAGCTCAGCGTCTGCGCCTGTGGTTTTGGCACCCAAGCCGCCCGCTCCCGCAGCCCCAGCAGCCGTGGACGCAGCCAATGCCTTCTTTGTGCAAGCCGGTGCGTATGCCAATCCGGATGATGCCGAAGCCCAGCGCGGCAAGATCGCGCTGTCGGGGCTGGAGGCCAAGGTCACCGAGCGAGAGGTGTCAGGCCGCACGGTGTACCGCGTTCGCGTCGGGCCGATTGAGAAAAAGCCAGATGCCGACAAAGTGCGCGAGCGCCTCGAAGGCTTGGGCTACGATGCGCGGGTAATGACCGTCAGCCGATGAAGGCTTGCGGGCGTTAAGCTGGGAACCTGTTGCCTTTTGCGCGATCTCTTGCAACCAGCAACAGCCGAATTGAGAGAGTTTGAATCCATGAATCGCCGAGACATCGCCATCGCCGCCGCAGGCAGTTACGCTTTGCTGAATGTGCAGCACCATGCCAATGCCCAGGCGCGCCCGCCTGAAGATGGCGTAGATTTCATTTCGTTGGAAAAACCAGCTCGCACCGAGGCACCGGCAGGAAAAATCGAAGTCGCCGAGTTCTTTTGGTACAACTGCCAGCACTGCAACCGGTTCGAACCCGACTTGGAAAAATGGGTGGCCAAGCTGCCCAAAGACGTGCATTTCCGCCGCGTGCCGGTTGCGTTCCGCGACGACTTTGTGCCACAGCAAAAGCTTTTCTACACCCTGGAAGCGATGAAACTCGTGGAGCGCTTGCACAAGGCTGTGTTCGCGGCCATTCATGTGCAAAAAACGCCCTTGGCAAACAGCGAGCAAATCACCAAGTGGATCAGCGGCCTGGGCGTGAACGCGGCCGAGTTCACCAAGCACTACGAATCCTTCACGGTGAACCAAAAAGCCATGCGCGCCACCCAGCTTCAGCTTGAGTTTCAAGTGGCTGGCGTGCCATCGCTCGGCGTGGCGGGCCGCTACTACACAGATGGCGCGATCGCTCAATCCATGGAGCGTGCGCTGCAAGTTGTGGATGATTTGGTGGCGCGCGAGCGCAACAAGCCCAAGCCTGCGAAAAAGTAGGCCTTCCCTAGGGTGGCGCTGCATCCGCCGTCTAGAATGCGCAGATGATGCGCATTCAAAGCAAGATTCGTGCCGTTTTCATCGCTTTCGCGATGGTGTTGCCGCTGGCCACCCTGGCAGAGCGCGCTGATAAGGACGCGGCCCTGAATGCAGAAGCTGACTTTGCCCGGCGCGACGAGCTGAGGCAAACCACAAACCTCAAGGGCAATGTGGTCATCAGCAAAGGCACGATCCGCATCCGTGCTGCCGTGGTGAACGTGAAACTGGATCAAGACGGGTACGAAATCGCAACCGCCACCGCTGATCCAGGCAAGCGCGTGTTTTTCCGCCAAAAGCGCGAAGGCCTGGATGAGTTCATTGAGGCTGAAGCCGAAACGATGGAGTACAACTCGCGGGCCGATACGGTGCAGTTCACGCGCAATGCCGTGATGCGCCGCTACAGGGGCGTGGTGCTTTTCGACGAGGTGAGCGGCAGCAGCATTTTCTACGACAACAAAACCGAGTCGTTCTCCGTGGACAACCCGCCCCAAGGTGCAGCATCTGCGGCTTCGGTTGCGCCCGGCCAAGGTCGCGTGCGCATGGTGCTCACGCCTCGGCCTGCCGCATCCGCTGTCAGTGCGCCGCAGCCAAGCGCGCCCGCGCCACTTCGCCCCAGCAGCGCCATCGGAGCTGGGCGGTGATCCTGCAAGGAGAAGGGGTGACCTCCGATAGCGCGCCTGAAGCCGCTGCGCCTCACGAGCGCGGTGTGGCCGATCCGCCCAAAGGCATGCTGTTGGAGGCCCAAGGCCTGCAAAAGTCTTACGGTGCGCGAAAAGTTGTCAAAGATGTGTCGCTGGCCGTTGCTGAGGGCGAGGTGGTGGGCCTCTTGGGGCCAAACGGCGCGGGCAAAACCACATCTTTCTACATGATCGTGGGCCTAGTGCGTGCAGACGCAGGTGAGATCAGCATTGGCGCGCATCGGGTGGAGTCGATGGCGATTCATCGCAGAGCCAATCTGGGTTTGAGCTATCTGCCGCAAGAAGCATCGATCTTTCGCAAATTGGACGTGGCGTCGAATGTGCGTGCCGTGCTGGAGCTTCAGCGCGATGCGCTCGGCAAAGTGCTTCACAAGGACGAAATCGAATCGCGTTTGAACGGATTGTTGGCCGATTTGCGGGTGGAGCACATCCGAACTTCGCCCGCGATGGCGCTTTCTGGTGGCGAGCGCCGCCGAGTGGAAATTGCGCGGGCCTTGGCCACGCAGCCAAAATTCATTTTGCTGGACGAGCCCTTTGCTGGTATAGACCCGATCGCCGTGATCGAGATCCAACGAATCATTGGTTTTTTGAAGGCGCGCGGCATTGGCGTGCTCATCACCGATCACTCGGTGCGCGAGACCCTCGGCATCTGCGACCGCGCCTACATCATCAACGAAGGCAAGGTGCTTGCGAGCGGGACGCCCGATGACATTGTGGCCAACCCCGAGGTGCGCCGCGTGTACCTGGGTGAAAACTTCCGCATGTAGCGGGCGGTGAAAGCTTCAGTCTAAGGATGGCAGTCGGCCTGGGTCTTTCTCTGCGTACATCGCAGTCGCTTGCGCTGACGCCGCAGTTGCAGCAATCCATACGCATGCTGCAACTGTCTGCGCTTGAGCTCGCGCAAGAGATCCAGCAGGCCATCGAGCAAAACCCGTGCCTCACCCAAGACGATGAAGACGAGGAGGGTGGCCTACAGAACGAGCTAGAGCTTGATGGCGTATGGGCGCTGCCTGAGTCGCCGCGCGCCCAGGAGGACAGCGGCACGAGTGGTGACGCAGCAGAGGCGTCGGAACCGCCAGATGGCGCGAGCGGCGAAACCTCAGCAGACGCAGAGGATTGGGGTGGAGATGGATCGCTGTCCAGCGAAGACTGGGATGCCAATTGGGCGGAAATGCCGAGCGGCGAGCGCGGTTCAAGCGACGAGGATCGACGAAGCGAGCCGAGGGATGCTTCTGTTTCGCTTTCGGACCATCTGCTCGCGCAAACCCGCAACATGCGCCTTTCTGACTTGGAGCGGGTCGCCTTGGCCTTTGTGGTGCACAACCTGGACGAAGACGGTTTTTTGCGCGAGGAGCCTGAGGAACTGGCACTTGCGCTGAGTGGCGAGCTGGGCCTGGCGACGTTGCACAACGTGGACGTTGCTGAAGCAGAAGACAGCGCGCGTGCCGCCCTGCGTTTTGCGATCAGAGCGGTGCAGCAGCTTGAGCCGTTGGGCGTTGGCACCCGTGGGCCTGTGGATGCCTTACGTGTTCAGGCCGAGCATCATGAGGTGCTTGCGAACACTGCTGATGACGCGCAAGCCGCGCAAGAGTGGCGAGTGGTGCTAGGCCTCTTGAGCGCGCCCTTGCAGTGGATCGCGTTGCGCGACCTGGGCAAGTTGGCGCGGCATGCCGGCGTGAGCGCCGAAGCGGTGGATGCTGCCTTAGCTCGTTTGCGAACGCTGACACCTCGGCCCGCAGCCGCCTACGGCGAGCCTGCCGCGTCTGCTGTGATACCCGAGGTTTTGGTTCGCCGCGTGGGTTCCCGACTCAAAGTCGAGCTGAATCCACGCGTTAGGCAAAGTTTGCGCGTTGATCCTTGGTTGGCTGAGCGTTTGCGAGGCCAAGCACGAGACAGCGCGATGGCTCAAAAACTCCAAGAAGCGCGATGGTTTGTCAAAAATCTTACGCAACGCTACGACACCATTTTGCGGGTCAGTCAAGTGATCGTGGATCGGCAACGGCGCTTTTTCTTGCATGGCGCCACAGAAATGAGGCCATTGGTGCTACGTGAGGTGGCGGATGAGTTGGGCGTGCATGAATCCACGGTGTCGCGGGTCACGACGGCGAAGTACCTTCAAAGTCCCACCGGTACCTTTGAGCTGAAGTACTTCTTTGCCTCCGCGCTCGAGACCCACTCGGGTGCGGGCACCTCTGCTACCGCTGTAAAAGCGATGTTGAAAGCCTTCATCGCTGAGGAAAACCCTAGCTCGCCCCTGTCTGACACCGAGTTAGCTGCTTGCCTGGAGCGCAGAGGCGTCGTCTGCGCGCGTCGGACGGTTGCCAAGTACCGTGAAGCACTTCACATCCCTGTTGCTCAACTCCGAAAAGCTGAAAAAAGTTAGTGTTCACACACTTTTTGCGGAGACTTTTTTCACATTCCTGTCCTAGACTTGTTTATGCTGTGCAGGACGACTTGCATTTGGTAACGATTGACAGGGTAGTGTTTTATACTTAGTAAGTCTTCAAAGAAAGTTGAGCAACCTAGGGTAAGTGACTGGCAGAGACTGAATTTTGGAACATGCGCTGAACTTTGTGTCTAGCAAAGCAGTGCGTGCGGTTTTGGTAACCCAATCGCGCGTGTTGCTTGCGGCAACAGCATCGTTGATGACGATGCTGTTCGCGCTTGCTTTGCTCATGTGCGGGCAGCCTGCCTTCGCCCAGTCTCGCGTCACGAACACGGCCGTTGTCAGCGTGCCTTCCGGAGTCTCGATCCTTCCCGCGTCGTCCACGGCGCTGAACGGTACTTGCACTTTCTCGGCCTGTTCCTCCGCTGACAGCGACCCCATCTCGACATCGCCGCCCACGATTACCAAATCGTTTTCTCCGACGAGCATCCCGGCTGGCGGCACCTCCCTGCTGACCATCGGCATCACCAATACGCACGCCTTCACCTCCGCTACCCTCACCTTAACGCTCACTGACGTGTACCCCGGTAATGTCGTCAATGCGGCGAATCCGAATGCCCAGACCAGTTGTCCCTCCGGTGCGGCCAACGCGTCTGCGGGTGGCAACACGGTAACACTCGCGCTCGGGACTTTGATTCCGCCTGGCGGCTACTGCACGTTAACCGTCGTTGTGACGTCGTCTGTTGCTGGCACCTACACGAACACCATTCCTGCGGGTTCGCTTACAACCAATGTCGGCACGAACTCCTCCGTTGTGACTGCTAGCTTGGTCGTCAACGCCCAGGCTGATTTGGTCATCACGAAGACGGCCACGCCCACTGCAGTGGTTGCGGGCGCCACCTTCACCTACGTCTTGGTGGTGGTCAACGCAGGCCCAAGCGCTGCGGCCAACGTGACG
>JAAFHN010000329.1 GCA_013298415.1 Comamonadaceae bacterium | reverse complement strand
CGCATGCCGAGCTGGTGGCGCTCGGCGGCGTGTATGCCGAGCTGGCCGCGTTGCAGTTTTCTCAGAAAGCTTGAGCCTTGAAGCGCTGGTGGAGCACCACGAGGATGCCGCTTTGGCTTTTGCTGGGCTTTGGCGTGGTGCTGGCCTTCGATGCCACAGGCTTGGACCTGCCACTGGCCTACGCGATGAATGGCTACAAGGGCTACAACAACGCGCCGGGATTTCCGTTGACGAGCCATCCGCTCTTCGCGGTTTGGTACTACACCTACGCGAAAACCGGTGCAGTGCTGCTGATCGCGGCGCTGGGATCGATGATCTGGCGCGCACCCAGCAGCTACGGAATTCTCTCGCGCGGTGAGCGGGCGTGGGTGCTGGTGCAAGTGTTGCTGGTCGCCCTCCTGATCCCAAGCCTGAAGCAAATCAGCATTTCCGCCTGCCCTTGGGATTTGGAAGACTTTGGCGACGCGATCCCCTACATCTCGCACTGGGATTTTTCGCAAAGCACGTGGTTTGATGGCGGCTGCTTTCCCGCAGGCCACGCCGTCACCGGCTACGCCTTCATCCCAGTTGCCTACGCTCTCTGGCGAGTCAACCCCAGAGCCGCCTACTTCCTAGCCGCCCTCATCCTGGCCTGCGGCACGGCCTTCGGCCTGGCCCAGCAGCTAAGGGGCGCCCATTTCATGAGCCACACCCTCTGGAGCGCCTGGCTCTGCGCCACCTTCGCCTACATCCTCACTCGGATCGATGCGCCCAGCCTCGGTGAGCGCGCCGCCAAGCTTTTGCGAAGGTAGCCGTAAAGCCAATCAGCCCGGCTGTGCAGCGCAGCGAGCGAAGCAAAGCTGCGAGTCAAGAGAAGGCCCCTATCAACGCCCCGAGAAGCGCAGATTTGGGCGGACAAGGGCGTCGCACTGTTTGAGCGACCAAAGGGAGCGAGTTTGCGACGACCCCGCCCAAATCGAGCATCGCAGGACAAGGCGTTGATCGGGGCGGCGTTTTTTGGCTACTTTTTGTCGCCGGACAAAAAGTAGATCGCCCGTCGGGGCGAGACCCGACACCAACCAAACCTTCCGGAGGAAACAAACGAAGACCCGAAGCAAGCGCAGAAGAACCTGGACGCAACCAGGCCAAGCTACTGCAAAGTGCCCTTCAACGCCTGCGGCAAAGGCAATGGCATCACCGCAATCCCATCTTCCAGCAACTCCAAAGTCTCTTGCCGAGTGGCCTGGCCGCGAATCGCCCGCTCCGGTGCCTCGCCCTCGTGAATGCGGCGCGCTTCAGCCGCGAAATCACTGCCCACATCGGTGGTGTTGGCCATCACATGCTGGGCCATTTTGAGCCAAGCGGCTTGCATCTCCGGCGGCATGTGTGCGGCCATCGCAGCGCCGGGATGCTGCGTGTTGGTCTGCGCAGCGAGCGCAGTGCCGGGTGATGTGGCGTTTGGCGGGGGCGTGTGGGCTGCTGGAGTCGCTTCAAGGGCTGGCTCACGGCTGCCACTCAAATTCAGCCGGGCAGCGGTGATGCGTTTGCTGATGCGCGCCTCTCCGCACATGGGGCACTCCACCAGCCCGCGCAAAAGCTGGTCTTGGTAGTCTTGTTCAGAGCCAAACCAGCCTTCAAACACATGGCCTTGGTGGCATTGCAGATCGAGGACTTTCACAGATCGAGCACTTTCATAGCCGCCGAATGTGCGCTGGATTGCGCCGACAGGTGGTGGCTGACCAGATTGCCCACGTCCAGCCAAGTGGGATGCCACAGGCCAAGCCGCATTTGCTGCCACCACAAGAGCGCGGTGCAAGTTTTTGCGTCAGTGAGCCTGGCGGCCAACACATCGGCCATCAGCTCGTCAAAGCTCGCGGTGGCGACCGTGAGGAATTCACCTTCATCCAATTGCCGCTCGCCTAAGCTCAAGCCGCGGGCAAAACAGATGTGGATGATTTCATCGGAGTAGGCAATTGCGTTGTGCATCCCGCCTGCGTAGGCCCATTCGGCGGCGCGGTAGCCAGTTTCTTCGGCAAGCGCTCGGGTAGCACAGCGCCAAACGCCTGCCGTGGCCCCAGGCACCGCACCTGCACCCTCTGCGCCGCGCTCATCGGCTTCCAGCTTGCCAGCGGGAAACTCGATCATCGCGCGGTGCAGCGGGTAGCGGTATTGGTGTTCGATGATGGCGGTGTGCTCATCCAGCAGGGCTACCACCACCACCGCGCCCGGATGTTTGATGTATTCCCGGCTGGCTGGATGGCCATTGGGAAGGCGCACCTGATCGCGCCACACTTGCAAAAAATTGCCTTGGATGAGCTGCTCGCTGCTGACCGTGTGTTCTTTGAGCTGATGCTCTTGGTGGTCGCTCATGCGCTGTGCTTCAGCAAAAAGCGCCACACGAAACCGGGGAAGGCAAAGGTCAAAAACACGCAGGCCGTGATCGCGTAAAACTCCCAGCTCTGGGGCGCGATCTGACCGGCTTGCTGCTCCAGCAGTTTGCCCAGCCCGCCCACCAAAAAGTACAGCAGCAAGAGCTCAAGCATGTGCCAGGCCAAGCCTTTACGGCCTTCATCGCTTGGCCAAACGCCGAAGCGGCGGCTCGTCAGAAACGGCAGGTTGGCAGCCAACAAAGCGGCCGCGAGCAAGGCCCAAATCGCCACCTGTGAGTTCACGGCGTGCTAGCGGCTCAGGGCGCCAAGCTGCGCACGATGGCGTCTTTGCAGATCGTGAGCAAGGCACCGGGCATGAGGCCCAAAAGCAGAATCAATGCGCCATTGATCGAGAGCGTGATGCGCACATCGGTGCTGGCCGTCACGTCCATCGCAGTGATCGGCTCATCGAAGTACATCACCTTCACCACGCGCAGGTAGTAAAACGCGCCGATCAAGCTCATGAGTACGGCAAATACCGCCAGGCCAATGTGCAGCGCCTGACCTGACGAAATCAGCGCTTGCAGCACCGCAAACTTGGCATAAAAGCCCACCATGGGCGGAATACCCGCGAGTGAGAAGAGGCACACAGCCATCACCGCCGCATACAGCGGGCTGCGCTGGTTCAAGCCCGCAAAGTCTGCGATCTCTTCGCTCTCAAAGCCCTCGCGCGCAAGCATCAGCATCACGCCAAACGCAGCCAGCGTGGTGAGCACGTAGGAGATCACGTAGAACATCGAGGCGCTGTAAGCGTTTTGCGCATTCAGCGTGCTGCCGTTCACATAGCCGCTGGCCAGGCCCAAGAGCACAAAGCCCATTTGCGCAATGGTTGAAAAGGCCAGCATGCGCTTCATGTTGCTCTGGGCGATGGCGGCCAAATTGCCGATCACGAGCGATGCGACCGCGAGCACCATCAGCATCTGCTGCCAATCCACCGCGAGAGGTAGCATGCCTTCCACCAGCAAACGGATGCAGATGGCAAACGCTGCCAGCTTTGGAGCCCCGCCAATCATCAGCGTGACGGCGGTGGGCGCGCCTTGGTAAACATCGGGCACCCACATGTGAAAGGGCACCACGCCGAGCTTGAAGGCCAGGCCGGAGACGACGAAGACCGTGCCGAGCATCAGCACTTGGTGGTTCAGACGCCCAGTGGAGATCACTTGAAACACGCGATCGACATCGAGTGAGCCAGTGGCGCCGTAAATCATGGACAGGCCGTAGAGCAAAAAGCCGGATGCGAGTGCGCCGAGCACAAAGTACTTCATCGCCGCTTCAGTGCTCACCGTGTGGTCGCGCCGCATGGCAACCAAGGCGTAGCTGGAGAGTGTGAGCAACTCCAAGCCCAGGTAGATCACCAGGAAGTTGTTGCCACCGATCATCACAAACATGCCGAGCAGCGAAAACAAGCTCAGCAGGTAAAGCTCGCCGCCCCGGAACATGCCGCGATGCGCCGCATATTCGCGGGCGTAAATCAAAGTGACAAGCAACGCGATGGCCGAGAAGCACTTGAGCCAGTTGCCCATCGGGTCGCTGGTCACCATGTTGGCAAAGCCAGTGGTTTTC
>JAAFHN010000020.1 GCA_013298415.1 Comamonadaceae bacterium | reverse complement strand
TGGAGGGCATGGTCATGGCGAAAAAGAACAGCACCACGGCATTGGAGGCGGCAGCCTGACTAGCCAAGTCGCGATGTTCACCGCAGTGATTGCCACCGTGGGTGCGATTTTTTCATACATGGGCGGAGCCACGATGGCCAATGCAGGCCTGTACAAAAACAACGCGGCCATCAAAAAGACCGAAGCCAGCAACCAGTGGAATTACTTTCAAAGCAAAAGCACCAAGCAATCGCTTGCAGAAATGTCACGCGATTTATCGCCTGAAGATCAAAAATCAAAATACCAAGCCAAGATAGATCGCTACGAAAAAGAAAAATCCGAAATCAAGGCCGCAGCTGAGAAGCTTGAAAAAGATGCCACGGATTGGGAAAAACAAAGCGATGTCCAAATCCACGAACACCACCGCTGGGCGCAAGCCACCACCGCGCTGCAAGTGGCCATCGCACTGGCGGCCATCGCCTTGCTCACCAAACGCCGCTGGCTTGAATGGGGCATGGTGGGCGTAGGCCTGCTGGGCCTCGGGATTGGCATTGCTGCAATGCTACATATTTAGTAGCGTGAGATTAAGAAAATACTAGGACAGAGGGCAAAAAACACATGAAATTCGCCACTTGGAACGTCAACAGCCTCGGTGTGCGGCTGCCGCACCTGCTGCAATGGCTGGAGGCCAACCCGGTGGACGTGCTGGGCCTGCAAGAGCTCAAACTCACCGACGACAAATTTCCGTTTGAAGCGCTGGCGACGGCGGGCTACCAAGCCCAGGCCTTCGGCCAAAAAACCTACAACGGCGTGGCCTTGCTCACCCGCATGCCTGCAGCCGATGTGCAGCGCAACATCCCAGGATTTGCCGATGAGCAAGCCCGCGTGATCGCGGCCACGGTGGAGTCCGCCTATGGCCCGATTCGGGTGGTGAACGGCTACTTTGTGAACGGCCAAGCGCCGGGCACCGACAAGTTTGAATACAAAATGAGCTGGCTGCGCGCGCTGAGCGATTGGCTGCGTGAGGAGTTGCTTGCGCACCCAAGGCTCGTGCTGATGGGCGACTTCAACATCACCACCGACGACCGCGACACCTTCGATCCCGTGGGCTTGAAAGACACGATCCACCACACCGAAGAAGAGCGCCACCACTTGCAAGCCCTCTTCGCGCTCGGCCTGCACGACAGCTTTCGCATGTTTGAAGACAGCGCGAAGCACTATTCCTGGTGGGATTACCGCATGCTCGCCTTCCGCAAAAACCAGGGCATGCGCATTGACTACGTGCTCGCCAGCGACGCCCTGAAGCCCTTGGTCACGGGCTGCATCATCGATAAAGCCCCCCGGAAGCTAGAGCGCCCGAGCGACCATACGCCGGTGGTGATGACGCTGGGGTAGGCTGCCTCACAGGCCAACTGGCATTGCAGCGGCCACAATGGCGGCTTGAGCCTCTCGCACGCTCAGTCTCAGGAGCAATTCGCCATGTCCGCATCCCTTCAACACATCCCCAGCCACGCCCAAACCGCGAATCCTTCGCAAAACACGCCGATTGGCGAGCTGTGTACGCCGAGTCGGCGCGAGTGGTTGGGTGGTGCTGGGGGCATGGCGCTGCTGTCGATGCTTGGGGGCTTGTCGGCTTGTGCGAGTGCCCCGGAGGCGCAGGCGGTGGCCGCTACTGCCAAGCCAAGCGGCCCGCTTTTGGGCTTCAAGCGCATTCCCATTGACGCCACCGACAGCATCAAAGTGCCCGAAGGCTACGTGGCGCGTGCGCTAACGGCTTGGGGCGATCCGGTGGGCATTTCAGGCAACATGCCCGCGTTCAAGTGGGATGGCAGCAACACGGCTGAGGAGCAAGCTGCGCAGCAAGGCATGCACCACGACGGCATGCACTACTTCGCGCTCGATGGCTCCAAGCGCGGCCTCCTGGTCACGAACCACGAATACGTGGATGACGGCTTGCTGCACGCCGATGGCGCTGTGCCATGGACAGCTGCCAAAGTGCGCAAAGCCCAAGCGGCGCATGGGTTCTCCGTGGTAGAGATCGCTCAAGGCGCCAACGGCTGGCAACCTGTGCGCCCCAGCGCCTATGCCCGCCGCGTCACGGCCAACACGCAGCACCGCATCGCAGGCCCCTGCGCTGGACACGCGATGATGCGCACCGCAGCCGACCCCGAAGGCCGCACCGTGCTTGGCACGCTGGGCAACTGTGCCAGCGGCATCACGCCCTGGGGCACGTATTTGTCGGGCGAGGAAAATTGGCACGACAACTTTGCAGGCGGCCAAAAGCCAACGCCCGAGCAGCGCCGCTACAACATCACCCCCGAAGGCTGGTGGCGCTGGGCGCAGCACGACAAGCGTTTTGATGCGACCGTGAACCCCAACGAGTTCAACCGATTCGGCTGGGTGGTGGAGCTCGATCCGATGGACCCCAGCAGCCCGCCCGTGAAGCGCACCGCACTTGGCCGCGCTGCGCGTGAAGGCGCTGTGGTGGCCGTTACCGCCGACAAGCGCGCCGTGGTCTACAGCGGCGAAGACGCACACGGCGAGTACATCTACAAGTTTGTGAGTCGCGACCAAATCAAGCCCGCTGGCAACGGCTTGACCGCCGCGCAGGCCAATCGCGATTTGCTCGACCACGGCACGCTCTATGTTGCCCGCTTCAACGCAGACGGATCAGGCGATTGGCTGCCGCTTGTGCACGGCCAAGGCCCACTCACAGCAACCAACAAATTCGCCGATCAAGGGGAAGTGCTGGTCAAAGCCAGGTTCGCTTCCGACGCACTCGGCGGCACGCCGATGGATCGCCCCGAGTGGGTGGCCGTGAGCCAAGACCGCCGCGAGGTGTACTGCACGCTCACCAACAGCTCGCGCAGAGGCACGCCCGAGGGCAAACCGGTTGACGCCGCCAATCCGCGCGCCAACAACACGATGGGCAGCATCATCCGTTGGCGAGAGGGCCCAACAGACGGGGGCGACTTTGATGCCCTCAAATTCCGCTGGAATCACCTCGTGCTCGCTGGCGACCCGAGCAACGAGCGCGCCGAGGCCAAAGGCAACACCGTGGGCGACACCTTTGCCGCGCCAGACGGCTTGATGTTCGATGCGCGCGGGCTGCTCTGGGTGCAAACCGACATGAGCGCTCGCAACCTGAACGCGGGCGAGTACAAGCATGCAGGCAACAACAGCATGCTGGCCTGCGATGTGCGCACGGGTGAATTTCGCCGTTTCTTGAGCGGCCCGATGAATTGCGAGATCACCGGCCTCACGTTCACGCCCGACATGAAAACCATGTTTTTGAACGTGCAGCACCCAGGCGAAACCCCCAGCGAACGCAGCGACCCGGCCAACCCCAGGCGATTCAGCAACTGGCCCGACTTCCGCCCCGATGGCAGACCCCGCTCCGGCACGGTGGTGGTGCAGCGGGTTGATGGCGGCGTGATCGGGGCCGCGTGAATCGGGTCTGAAAGAAGACGGTGCAACGAAACAGTTCGCTGCATGATTGCTATGTAATGTGTAGCATTAAATATAGAAAATACTAGGACAGTGCGGCGAAATTCACCAAAATTTCACCTTGCGACCTCGACTGAGCCGCATCGGCGCGGCTCAGGTCTGCTTGGCGCGAATCACGGAAGCCAATGCCGCGCTGCCGATCACGAGCGCGATGCCCATCCACGCCATGAAGGGTAGCACTTCGCCGAAAAACACCCAGCCGAGCAAGGTAGCGAAAACCACACCGGCGTACTGCAGGTTGGCAACAAGCAAGGTTGAACCGGCTGCGTAAGCGCGTGTCATGGCCCACTGGCCGATGCTTGCCAACACCCCCAACGGCAGCAGCCAGGCGGCGGCTTGCCAGCCTGGCCAAGCGCTCACGCCCGTGATGGGCAAGCTGGCAAAACCCACTACCGCGCAGCCAACTGCAAAGTAAAACACCGTGCGCTCTTCGGGCTCTCCCACCTTGCCCAGCGCAATCACTTGCAGGTAGGCAAATGCCGAGCCCAGGCCCGAGAGCACGCCCACCACCCCGGCCAGCCACTGGCTTTGCGCCACATTGGGGCGCAGCACCAGCACCACGCCCAAAAAGCCCACCAGCAAAGTGGCCAGCAAGGGCCCTTGTTGCCGCAAAGTCATCACGATCTGCTCACGCTGCGGTGCTTCCATTTGCGCCGCGCCCACCGCGTCGGCCCCGCCTGCCAGCTCGCCTGGCTTCAAGGCCAGCAACAGCGTGCCGCCCACCACAAAAGCCGCCATCCACAAGCTGCTCATGTAGTTGAGCGTCATGGCGGTTGCCAGCGGCAAATGCGCGATCGCGTAAAACCAAGTGCCCAACGACAGCACGCCGATGAAGCTGCGCCACAGGTGCATGAAAGGCACGCTTGTCGCCATGCCAATGCCACGGCTGCGCGCAAAGGCCCAAATCAGCACCATGCTGATCAGGCCGCGCCAAGCCACAAGCTCAGCGCTGTTGAAAAACTGCGAAGCATGTTTCACGCAAGCGCCCATCACCGCAAAGGCGAGGCAGGCGAGCAGCATCCACAGGGCTTGCATTCAGTGCAAGCCCAAGCCAGCTGGCCATCCGGTCAAGCCTTGGCCTTCATGGCTTGCCCGTACCACTCGTGAAAGTGCTGCATGCCGTCTTCCATCGGGCTTTGGTAGGGCCCAGCGTCGCTCTCGCCGCGTTGCCACAGGGCTTGACGGCCAGCATCCATGCGCAGGGCAATTTCGTCGTCTTCCTGCGCGGTTTCCATGTAAGCCGCCCGCTGGGCCGCAATGAAATCGGGCTCAAACACCACGATTTCTTCGGGGTAGAAAAACTCCACCAAGTTCATCGTGCGCTGTGGCGACACGGGGTGCAGCGTGCTCACCACCAGCACATGCGGGTACCACTCCACCATCGTGGTGGGGTAGTACGTCATCCAAATTGCGCCGATGTTGGGCAGATCTTGGCCGCTGTAGTCTTTCACGGCTTGGTGCCAGCGTTGGTAAACAGCGCTGCCGGGCGCGGCCAGCTCGCGGTTCACGCCTACGGTTTGCACGCTGTGGTGCGGGCTGAATTGCCAGCGCAAATCCTCGCAGCTCACGAAATTGCCCAAACCCGGATGCGCGGGGCCTACGTGGTAATCCTCCAGATACACCTCGATGAAGGTTTTCCAGTTGTAGGCGCAATCGTGGATCAGGTGGCCGTGGTACTGGTAACCGGAAAAATCGATTTGTGCGATTTCCGCCAGGCGGGCCAGCTCGGCTTGCGGGTCGCGCGGCGCGCCATTGCGCGGCGCTTCAAACTGCAAGCCCTGCCAGCTTTGCAGCGGGTAGCGCTTCAGGTTCAGCTCGGGGTCGCGCGGGAAATGCGGCGTGCCCACCAATTGGCCTTGGGGGTTGTATGTCCAGCGGTGCAGCGGGCACACGATGTGGCCGCCTGCGTGGCCACATCCCAGGCTGCCAGGCCGGGTGTCGGAGGCGGCATCCAGATTGCCGCGCCCGCGCAGCATGATGGCTTGGCGGTGGCGGCACACGTTGGAGACCAATTCCACGCCCTGCGGGGTGCGAATCAGCGCTCGGCCATCGTGCTCATGGGCCAAAGTGGCGAAATCGTGGGTGTGCGGTACGGCGAGCGCGTGGCCTGCGTAGCGTGGCGCGGCATCAAAGATCAAGCTTTGTTCCTGCTGGAACACCTCCGGCGAAAAGTACACGTTCACAGCCGGTTGGCTGCACGCCTGAGAAAAATCGAGCTTGAGGTTTGACATGAAAAACAGACACTCCCGCAAGGGGCGAAAGCACCACGCGCGGCCAGCGGCCCAGGCCCACCAGCCTCAGAGGTCTGATGGCATAAGCGGGGGAGCGGATTTTACGGCTTCGCTGGATGCGGGCGCACCCTACAATCCCGGCCTGCTTTCCATGAGGGGTAAGCCACACCCCTGCCTCATTTCTCCCAGTTCCCGCATGCCAGCCGCCAAAACCGCCAAAGCCGACACGCCCATGCCCAGCTTTGAGGATGCGCTGCAAGAGCTGGAGCAGCTCGCCGACGGCATGGAAGAGGGCGCTGCCCCATTGGAAGACATGCTCGCCCAATACAAGCGGGCTGCCGCGTTGCTCAAGCATTGCCGAAGCCAACTCCAAGCCGTGGAAGAACAAGTAAGAGTGATCGATGGCGGCCTTTCGGCAGCCTCAAGCGCTCGGGATGGCGACGCATGAGCGCCTTGGCTGCGCAAGACTTCGACGCTTGGCAGGCTGGTGCACTCAGCCGCACGGAGGCTGCCCTGGATCGATTTGTGCCCGCTGAAGCGCCGGCTGGTCTGGGCGCGGTGATGCGCTATGCCGTGTTGGATGGCGGCAAGCGGCTGCGCCCGCTTTTGGTGCTGGCGGCAAACGAAGCTGTGGGTGGTCAGGCGGAGGCTGCTGTGCGCGCGGCCTGCGCGGTGGAGCTGATCCACGCCTACAGCTTGGTACACGACGACATGCCTTGCATGGACAACGACGTGCTGCGCCGGGGCAAACCCACGGTGCACGTGAAATTTGGCCAGGCCGCTGCGCTTTTGGGCGGCGATGCCCTCCAGGCCCTGGCTTTTGAGCTGCTCACGCCTGGTGATGCATCGGTGCCGGATTCGATTCAAGCGCTGCATTGCAGGCTGCTTGCCCGCGCTGCGGGCGGCGAAGGCATGGCGGGTGGACAAGCCATCGATTTGGCCGCCGTAGGCCAGCAACTTGATGAGGCGCAGCTGCGCCAAATGCACCGCCTGAAAACGGGTGCACTGCTGCAAGCCAGCGTGATGATGGGCGCGGCCTGCGGCCCTGGCTCGGCGCAAGCGCTTGCTGCGCTCAATGACTACGGCTGGGCCATCGGCCTGGCCTTCCAAGTGATCGATGACATCTTGGACGTGACCGGTGACGCCGCCACGCTCGGCAAAACGGCCGGCAAAGACGCCGCCAGCGGCAAACCCACCTATGTGTCGGCTCTCGGCATGGACGAGTCACTCGCCTACGCCCGGCGCTTGCACGACCAAGCGCAGGCAGCGCTTGCGCAATCCGGCCTTGCCAACACGGCCGCGCTGTCTGCGCTCGCGCAGCGCGTGATCGCGCGCAACACCTAAACAGCGATTGCCAGGTTAGCAGGGCATGGCCGTTTACACCGAAGTCGCTCCTGAGCTTGCCCAAGGCCTGTGCGCCGCGCTGGGCCTGGGCGATTGCGTGCGGCTCGATCCGATTGTGGGCGGCATCGAAAACACTAATTATTTTTTGCACACCCAGCGCACCGACGAGCCGGTGCAAAAGCGGGTGCTCACATTGTTTGAGCGCTTGAATGAAACTCAGCTGCCGTATTACTTGGAATTGATGCGGCACTTGGCCTTGCAAGGCTTGAACGTGCCCGAGCCCATTGCAGCGGGAAACGGTGGTTTGGTGCACCGATTGGCGGGCAAGCCGGCCAGCGTGGTGAGCTGCTTGGCAGGCAAGAGCGAGTTGTCGCCAAGTGCTGCGCATTGCGCGCAAATGGGCGCGACGTTGGCGCGCATGCACTTGGCTGCGGCCAGCTTTTCGCGCAGCCAGCCGAATTTGCGTGGCTTGGCCTGGTGGGCCGATACAGCTCCGAAGCTCTTGCCCCACCTGAGCGAGGATCAAGCGCGAATGCTGCAACACGAGCTCGCTTTGCAGCAGCACGTGCATTCGTCCTGCACTTACGCAGCCCTTCCGCGTGGCCCTGTGCATGCCGATGCATTTCGAGACAACGTGATGTTCACGCAGGACGCGCATGGGCAGCCCCAGCTCAGCGGCGTGTTTGATTTCTATTTCGCGGGCAACGACACCTGGCTTTTCGATTTGGCGGTGTGCTTGAACGATTGGGCGATCGAGCATGCAAGCGGCGCTTGGCGTGAAGACTGCCGCCGTGCGCTTTTGGATGCGTATCAGGCGGTGAGGCCTTTGCAGGCGGCAGAGCGGGCGCTTTTTGGCAGCATGCTGCGCGCGGCGGCACTGCGGTTTTGGATTTCTCGGCTCTGGGATTGGCATTTGCCGCGCGAAGCAAGCCTCCTCAAACCGCATGACCCCACCCACTTCGAGCGTGTCTTGCGCCTGCGTTCCACGCAATTTGTCACGCTCTAACCAGCTTCGTACACTCAAGCTCCAGCGTTTGCGCAACTTTGCCGCAGCGCGATCCTCCGAATTGCATTGCAATGAAACTGAACCTCGTGCCCGCACGTACTGGACTCACCTGGGTGCGTATGGGCTTTCAAACTTTTTTCAACCAACCTTTGGCTTTGTCTGGCCTCTTTTTCATGTTCATGGCGGCTTTCACGCTGTCGGGCCTCGTGCCTGGCATCGGGCTTTTGCTTGGCTTGGGGCTCGTGCCTGCCGCCACGCTGGGCATGATGGTGGCAAGCCTTGAAGCCACCAAAGGCAAATTTCCCATGCCCAGCGTGCTCGTGAGCGCCTTTCGCGCAGGCAAGGCGCAGGCCAAAAGCATGGTGGTGCTGGGCCTGATTTACGCGGTGCTTTTTTTGCTGATGGTGGCGGCCACCGCCTTGGTGGATGGCGGGGGTTTTGCCAAATCTCAGCTTGGCATTGACAAAGTGGTGATGGACAAAGCCTTACTGGAATCCTCCTCGTTTCAAGCGGCATCGCTGCTCTTTTTTGCGCTTTATCTGCCCTTCACCATGCTCTTTTGGCACGCACCTGCGTTGGTGCATTGGCACGGTGTGTCGCCTGCGCAGAGTTTGTTTTTCAGCTGGGTCGCCTGCTGGCGCAACAAAGCAGCGATGCTCGTCTATGCCCTTGGCTGGGTGGCTGTGATGATGGCTTCGTTTTTGTTCATCTTGCTGCTGTCTGGCCTGATTGGCGGGCCGCAGTTGGCCAAAGTGGCGATGGTGCCCACCACCTTGCTCTTGGCCACTTTGTTTTTCGTGTCGATGTACTTCACGTATGCCGACACTTTTTCCGCAGGCGAACCGCCTGCCGCTGGCGCGGCTTGAACGCCGCGCCGCTTGCTCTGGAGTATTGCCATGTCTGATCGCCACGCTGAACGCCACGAGTTACAAGGCCGCAGCGAAGCCGAGCTGCTTTGGTTTCAGCGCCGAAGCGTGATCCAAGCGGCTGCCGCATGGGTGTCCATGGGTGGCATCGGCGCAGCGCTGGCACAAGGGCGCAGCAACATCGTGGAGCTCACGGGTGACGCGATGGTGAATGGCAAGCAGCTCTTGCCCACCCAGCAGATCCAGACGGGCGACACCGTTGAGACTGGGCCCAAAAGCAACTTGATCTTCGTGCTCGGCAGTACCAGCATGCAGATGCGCCAAAACTCGCGGATGACGGTCGAGCGCGGCGGCTCGCTCAATGCGGTGAGCGTGTTGCGCCTCATCACCGGTGGTGTGGCAAGCGTATGGGGCAAGGGTCGCACGCGCCAAATCAGCATGCCCACGCTGACGGCGGGCATTCGTGGCACGGGGGTGTACGCCGAGGTGTTCAAAGAAGCCAGCGGCGAGCGCAGCTATTTTTGCAACTGCTACGGCGTGGTGGATGTGGTGGCAGCAGGCACGCGCTCCACGCTGGAGGCGCAGTATCACAAGGCAGTAATTGCGCAGCCGAAAGCAGGCGGTGGCTTTGAACTCGAATCAGCCAAGGCTTTGAACCACACCGATGAAGAGCAAGAATTCTTGGCCCGGCTGCTCGGTCAGCGCACCGCGTGGCAAGTCAGCGGACAAAAGAGCAACAAAGATGGCAAGGGCGGGTATTGACGACACCAGATTTGCTGGTGTCTCTCTGCTTCATAAATGATAGCGACGAAAGCTGAAAATACAAGGACAGAGTGCCAAAAAACGCCGAAATTTGGTTCTCGGCGCTCTGCGAAGGCCGATTTCAGACGTTGAAGAGGAAGTTCAGCACGTCGCCGTCTTTGACGATGTATTCCTTGCCCTCGGCGCGCATCTTGCCTGCGTCTTTGGCGCCAGCCTCGCCGCCAAACTGGATGTAGTCGGCAAACGCAATCGTTTGGGCCCGGATGAAGCCGCGCTCAAAATCGGTGTGGATCACGCCGGCGGCTTGTGGCCCGGTGGCGCCAATCGGCACTGTCCAGGCGCGCACTTCCTTCACGCCAGCGGTGAAATAGGTTTGCAAACCGAGCAGGCCGAAGCCCGCGCGGATCAGCCGGTTCAAGCCCGGCTCGCTCAGGCCCATTTCACCCAAAAAGAGGGTTTTATCCTCGTCGCCCATGTCAGCCATCTCGGCTTCCATCTTGGCGCAAATCGCCACCACTGGGGCGTTTTGAGCGGCAGCGTACTCGCTGAGTTTGTCCAAGAGCGGGTTGTTGACAAAGCCGTCTTCGGCTACGTTGCCCACAAACATCGCGGGTTTCGCAGTGATCAAGCACAGGGGTTTGAGCAGGGCTTTGTCATCGTCGCTCAAATCCAGGCGGCGGGCGGGTTTGCCTTCGTTGAGGGCGGTTTTCACTTTCTCAAAGAGCGGCACCTGCGCGCGGGCTTCTTTGTCGTTGCCTGATTTGTTGTTTTTGATGGCGCGGGCCAGTGCTTTTTCTATGGTGCCCAAATCGGCCAAACACAGTTCGGTTTGGATGACTTCGATGTCGCTGATGGGATCGACCTTGCCGGCCACATGGATGATGTTCGGGTCTTCAAAGCAGCGCACCACGTTCACCACGGCATCGGTTTCGCGGATGTGGGCCAAAAACTGATTGCCCAAGCCCTCGCCCTGGCTCGCACCTGCCACCAAGCCCGCGATGTCCACAAACTCCACCACAGCGGGCACCACTTTTTCTGGCTTCACGATCAAAGCCAACTGATTCAGTCGGCTGTCGGGCAGCTCCACCACGCCCACGCTAGGATCTATTGTGCAAAACGGGTAGTTCTCGGCAGGTACGCTGGCTTTGGTCAAGGCATTGAAAAGCGTAGACTTGCCCACATTGGGCAGGCCGACGATGCCGCATTTGAGGCTCATGGAAAAGAAAAGGCGAAGGGTGACAAGGGCGACGAGTTTACGTGACGCGCTGATGGGGCTTGTGCGCCTGTGCTTGGCCGCGCTCGGCTGCCTTGCCTGCAACTGGGCGCTGGCCCACGCGCAGCCCGCTCCATCGGGTCAAGCAGGCGCACCGGTCGTTGCGCCTGCGGTGGTCTCGCCCGACGCGTACATCGTTCAACGCCACATCGCCGACGTGGATTTGCGCAGCCACGTGTGGGAGTGGATCGATCCAACGGGTGCGATGACGCTGGAGCAGGTGTTGGCCGCAGAGCAAAGCGGCCAAGCCAAATTCCTCACCAGTGCCAGCCAGCCGCGCGTGAAACATCTTGAAAACAAGCGCGCGCTTTGGCTGCGCTTTCGCTTGAACTACCCGGCCGACGTGGTGGACGATCATGTGATCTACATCCCACAGCCCTACTTGGACGAGGTCACTTTCTTCGTGCGCGAGCCGACAGGCGCATGGAGCAAACACATCGCGGGTGACACGGTTGCCATCGACAAGTGGCCCGAGCGCACCCGCTATCCGGTGCTGCGCCTGCACCCCACACCGGGGCAAGAGCGGCTCGTGTACCTGCGAATCCATCAGGGCACGCGCATGGCGATTCCGGTGATGCTGGAAGAGTCGGCCCATTTCAATTGGGACGAGCGTTTTGAGATGCTCGTGTTTGGCGGCGTAACCGGTGGGCTCGTGCTGCTGACCTTGGTTTGCTTGCTGCAAGGCGTGGTGTTTCGAGACCGAGATTTCTTGCACTTGGCAGGCTTCAGTTTGCTGATGACTTTTGGTCTGGCCACCTACATGGGCGTGACGCCACTGGTGGTGGGTGGTCGAACCGACATCTGGGCCGATGTGAGCCAAGCGGTGATGTTTTGTTTGATCGCTTCGGCGGGCCTGTTTTTGGTGCGGCTGGTGTTGCAGGGCTCGGCCGTTCGGCCTCGGTTTTTGGTGTTGCTGCGTGTCGCTGCCTGGCTGGGTGTGCCCTTGGCAGTTTTCGCTGCGTTGGCACCGCGGCCCATCGTGGCTGGCGTGATCGCTGCGTATGTGCTGGTGACAACTTCGGTGTCGATTTGGGCCTGTGTTGCGGCCTGGCGCGTGCGCGCGAAAGCGGCCTGGTGGCTCACGCTTGCCTTCGTGCCGATGGTGTTGGCCGTGGTGGTGCTGAGCGCGCGACTCTTGGGCGTGGACATGCCGCTTTGGCTGGAGAGCCACGCACTCACCTTGGGTACCGCCCTGCATCTGCCCCTGATGGTGATGGCGATGAACATGCGTGCCCGCGATAAGCACATGGCCCACGCGAGAACACTTGCGCTCGAAACGCAAGACGCCTTGACTGGCCTATTGGCAAGCCATTTGTTTGAAGACCGTGTGTCCCGCGCACTGCGCTGGAACCAAGGCCGGAAGGCCTCGGGGGCCGTGGTGTTGATGAAGATTGGCAATTTCCACCGGCTGCGGGCCGCGATGGGTGCGCCAGCAGCGGATCAATTGCTGCTTCGGGCCACCGTGCGCATGCGCAGGGTGATCGCCAACTCCGACAATCTGGCCCGCCTCGGCGAAGCTGAGTTTGGGGCCTTGCTGGAGAGCGAAACAGAGCGCGCCGCCGTGCAAGAGGTGTGCGCCCGCTTGGTGGCAGTGGGCTTGATGCCACTCAAAGGCTTGCCGAAGGGCATCAGCTTGAATTTTCAGTGCGTGGTGCTGATGCTCTCTGAGTCAAAGCACGCCAGCATCGAGCTGTTGCACACCATGCGCGTGGAGCTGGGCAAGGTGTCCTCGCGCACCCGCAGACCGATTCGATTCCTGGACTCTGGCAACGCTACATCCAGCGAGCCAAGCCACGACCTGCACGCTGCGCATGCTGCAGCGCTGGGCCTGCCCACCGGTCAAGCCGTAACCAGCTTGGGCGTCTACGCCGACTCCGATGTGCTCGACGGACCCGATGAGGTGGTGATCCCCGGCGGAGACACCCTGCCTGGGGCTACCGAAGGCTCTTCGAACGTCGCGCAGTTCCCGACGCGTCGAGCCTGAGGCTGTCTTCGGCCTACACCGCGTAGTGAATTCGGGCGATCTCACCGCTGTGCAGCGTTTGCCCTTCGCCTGAGACCAGGACCGCGTTCATCCCCCAAGTGACTGCGCCTTGCATGCGGGCATCGGCCCTGTAGCTGGCAAGCGCTTGAGCAACTGCGGTGCCGGTGCTCGCGTCTTGCGGGTTCACGTCGGGAATGCTGCATCGGATGCAGGGCTTCACGAGTTTCAGGCTGACGTTGTCGCCAATGTCGATGCGATCGATCAAGTCTTCGTCGTGAGCGGGGAGGCCCGAGAGCGTGAGGTTGGGGCGAAAGCGGTCCAGATCCACGGCCGCGTGACCTTGCGCGAGCAACTTCGCGTTCAACTCGTCGATGGACGACTCGGTACACACCAAGATCGGGTAGCCATCTGAAAACTGCGTGGGCGCGGCGATGCCACCCGTCCACTTCATGTTGGCCAATCGCTGGTGCTCAGGATCGAAGCGCACGAGCCGGAGTTTTTCTTTGCCGTCTGTGATCGCCATGCTGAACCATTGCGCCGCCACGTCGCCCATGTCGAATGCGGGCACCACATCGTCCCAAACGCGCACCCGCTTTGGGCTTTCCACCCGCTCCAAGTCGAGGTGCAGGGCCAGCATGCCAGGTGCCCGCAGGATCACCTCCAAATGCTTGATCTGCGGCCGGATCAAGGCCATGCGCGGGTATTCGCGCTGGCTCACGAATTCGCCCTCTTCATCCACCACCATCCAAGCGCGGTCTAAGTCGAAAC
>JAAFHN010000149.1:2465-6598 GCA_013298415.1 Comamonadaceae bacterium | reverse complement strand
CGGTTCGACCGATCTATCACTTCAAGCCCGAGCGCATCCATGCCCACATCGGGCTTTGCTATTTAGCCTTTGCGCTCACCCGCCACGCCCAGCAGCGCATCAAGCTGGCGCAGCAGCCCATGAGCCTTGAGCGCATCAGAGCAGCGCTGCACAGCGTGCAGGCCAGCATCTTGGTGCACAAAAAGACAAAGGCCAAGTACAGGCTACCGAGCGCGTTCAGCCAAGACGCAGCCCGCATCTACAAGGCCTTCGGGCTCAGTCGCGAGCTAGACGCCACCGTCGATTTGAGCTGAGCATCAAGCGGCATTGCCGCAGCCCAAGCGCCGCTCTCCTCCTCACGCCAGCAGTGACCTTAGCAGGGCAAATAATGTAGTGCTCGACGGGCGTAACCCATTGATTTCATTGAAATGAATGCGGAAAACATGCCAAAAACTGCGGAAGTCGGGAGATTGGGCGGCCGAAGCTGGAGCACAGATCAACCCCAATTGAGCTCGCTCAAGGCCCTTCCTGCCGGTTGGTAGCGCAAGATCACCAATTCTGAGGATGCGCAAACGCGAGCAAATCGCTAACCTCAGCGCGATTTGCCACCCTGTTCTGCGCTTCATGCTCAAAAACGTTACCGCCGATTTGCTCTCGGCCCGCTTGTCTGCTGCTTCGGCCCAAGCCTCAGCCAATGCCGCTGTGGCTGCGTCTTCGCATCACAGCAGCGGCGATCCAAAAATTCACCAGGTGCGTGCCCATGTAGCGCCTTCGGCTCGCGCCGCGCAAACTTGGAAGGGCGTGGGCATCTTCAGCATTGATGTGATCGCGCTGGCGGTGGTGTTCACCGCCACGCTCTGGGCAGACAACTTGCTGCTCAAGCTCGGAGCTGGGCTCATTTTGGGCTTTGTGATCGGCATGCTCTTCCTTTTTGGGCACGACGCGGTGCACGGCAGCCCCACGCCTCATGCTTGGCTCAATCGTGTGCTCGGCACGATTGCGTTCTTGCCTGCGCTGCACCCTGTATCTGGCTGGCAGTTTTTGCACAACCGCCAACACCACGGCTGGACCAACCTGAGCACCAAAGACCCAGTGCATGCCCCCTTTTCGTTTGAGCAATACAAGGCCCTCACCCCTTTCAAGCGCCTGCGCTGGAAGCTTTACTACACCCCTCTGGGCATTGGTGCGCTGTACCTGGAGACCATGTGGTGGGACATTTTGATGCGCGGCCACTTGATGCAGGGGCCGGGCGCGCCTGATCGCATCAAACTCTTTTTGGACCGCAGCCTGTGCTGGGCTTTCTTGGCGGGGCAAATTGCACTGGTGTGGCACTTCGGGGCTTGGCAAGACGGCGCGCTGTGGCTGCGTCTGGCCGAACTGGCGCTCGTGATTGCGTTCCCGTACTACGTGTGGAACTGGGCGGGTGGCTTGGTGACTTACCTCGAACACACCCACCCGCGCGCCCGCTGGTACGACCGCGAAAACGAATGGAGCTTCTTCAAAGGCCAGATCCAAAACACCGTACACCTGCACCTGCCGCGCCATTGGGAGTGGATGTTCCATGACGTGTCGGAACACAACGCGCACCATGTGGACAAAACGATTGCCTGCTACAACTTGGCAGGCGTGCAAGCGGAGCTGGAAAAAGCCTATCCCGAGGACATCATCGTGCAGCACCTGTCCTGGGGATTCATCTTCGATACGCTCAAGCGCTGTCGCTTGTACGACTATCGAGCCCACAGGTGGCAAGACTTCGACGGCACGCACACCACGCCTGCAAATGCGCGAGCCTGAGTGAGGGCAATGGCGCAACGCCACCTCAATTTTTTCGCGAAATCCCATCAATATCCTCAGAGTTGAGGATGCGCAAAAACTCGACACTCCGTAGAGTTGAGTTACAGATTTCCGCAGGGCTCGCAGCGGCCGTAACCAAGCGATCTAGCGCGCAGGTCTGAGAGAAAAGAGCCCAGGCACCGCGCTTTCAAGACTGCGCCGCCTAGATGAATAACCCAGCAAATTCACGGAGTGTGTGACATGACCCCCATCGCCGCATTGGATGAGCTTTCTGCCCCTGTGCAGGAAGCCGAGCAAAGCCCAGTCAACAGCCACGAGCTTGAATTCAATGCTTGGCTTGCGCGCACGTTTGAAGCCCTCGACCAAGGCCAAGTTTTGGAAATGGGTGATGCCTTTGGCCGAAAGCTCAGCCACCTGTATTTCGACGGGCAAAAGCACTCGGCGCTGCCGCAAATGGCCAACCTCATCAAGGCCCATCCCCTGCATGCCGCCTGCATGCAAGACCCCTACACCAAGCGCGCCTTCGAGAAGCCGCGCGGCTATGCCGGAGACGCCGTGATGCTGGATTACATCTACCGCCCAGAGCAGGGCGCAGCGCACATGGCGAGCGAAGGCAACGGCGCTGCTGTGGCCGCGCAAACGGTATACGGCGTCACCACGCTTGGCCCGAGTGGTTTGAGCATTCGCTATCGCCGAGAGCTGCTGCGCAGCCACATCGACCAAACCGTGGCGATCAGTCCCCAAGCGCGTATCTTGAGTGTGGCCGCTGGCCACTGCCGCGAGCTTGACGACTGCCTTTTGCGCAAGATTCCTCACCAAGCCGAGTTTGTGGCATTCGATCAAGATCCCGACTCCTGCGCGGAAGTGCGTGCGAGCTACGGCGCACCTTGGCTCAAGGTGGTGGAAGGCAATGTGAAGCAATTGCTGCGGGATAGCACTGATTTGGGCCAATTCGATTTGATCTATTCCGCAGGCCTTTACGACTACCTGCCCGATGCCCTGGCCACAGGCCTCACGGACCGGCTGCGCGCGCGGCTCAAGCCCGGCGGCCAACTGCTGCTTGCGAATTTTTTGCCAGATTGCCACGGCAGGGGCTACATGGAGCTCGTGATGGAGTGGTCGCTTTTGTGGCGCACGCCGGATCAATTCAAGGCGCTGCTGCCCGCAGACATGCAAGCGGCAGCCCAGCTCACCGTCGATCCCCACCGCAATGTGGTGTATGCCACTTGGACCAAGCCAAGCGCCTAGGCCAAGCGATGAGACTCCAGGTTCGTTCCCGTGCCACGCAAGAGCTGGCAGGCACGGCACCGACGCATTCAACGCCGATCAGCTCATCAACGCCACCAACGCCGGCAAGCTCATCAGCGCCCTCCATGCCCTTGCCACCTCTTCAGCCGCTTGATCCGCAAAAGGCGCTGCCTGCCGCCTCGTCGGGCCAAGATCGCAAACACCTGATTCCCAGGCGGCGCTTCGTGCGAGATCAGCGCCGCCACTTCGGCTTCGCTGTGGTGCTGCCTACGGTCTTCACCCTCAGCGGGCCGCTGTGGCTGCCTGGGGCATGGCTGGATTGGCATTGGGCAGCGCTCGGCCTTTTGATGTGGTGGCTCGTGGGCTGTTGGGGCGTCACCGTGGGCCTGCACCGGCTCTATGCACACCGCTCGTTCAGCGCGCCCGCCGCGGTGCGTTGGCTGCTGGGTGGCTTGGGCAGCATGGCCGCCCAAGGCAGCGTGGTGTATTGGGTGGCGCTTCACCGCTGCCACCACACCCTGAGCGACCAAGAAGGCGACCCGCACAGCCCAAGCCCTAGCGCTCGCCCTGGGCAAAGCGCGCGCAAAGCCTTTTGGCAGGGGCACGTGGGCTGGGCTGTGTCACACGATGTGCCCAAACCCACGCGCTACGCTGCGGAATTGTTGGCAGACCCGGTTGCCAATTCACTTGCCAAGCATTACTGGGCCTGGGTATGGGCAGGCATTGCATTGCCTGCGGCTTTAGGCGCAGTGTGGGTGGCCAGCAGCGAGGCGAGCTCACTTGCCGTGTGGCAGGGCGCGCTGATCGGCGCTTGGTGGGGTGGGCCTGTGCGAATTGCTCTGGGGCACCATGTGATTTGGAGCATCAATTCTGTGTGCCACCGCTACGGAAGCCGCCCGCACGCCACCACCGATACCAGCACCAACAACGCCTGGTTGAGCCTCATCAGCTGGGGAGAAAGCTGGCACAACAACCACCACGCCAGTGCCACCTCTGCACGACTGGGCCGAGGCGTTTTGCAGCCTGATATCGGCTGGTGGTGCGTGAAGCTGCTGGCGGCGCTGGGGCTTGCAAAAGCCATCCGCGTTTGAAGCAGTAAGGGCGGACTTCTA
>JAAFHN010000149.1:0-2455 GCA_013298415.1 Comamonadaceae bacterium | reverse complement strand
ACATGACACTAGGCTCAAACAGCAAACATGTGAATTTGTCACAAGGATCTCCTGCACTTGTGCACAACCTCTGAGCCCCGGTGTTGCCCACACTGAATACCAGAGCAAGTGAGCCGCAAAGCGCTGTTGCAAAGCGGCTCCTCGCTCCCGATCAGAGTGAGGTTTCGTATGTTGACAGCAGGGCGATTTGCAAGAGACGTGTTCGCAAGCTCCGCCTGGGGATGGGTGGACAGCGCCTGGCCCGCAGAAGTGATGGCGGCCTTTCCATCCCCAGCCTTCGCGGCATTTCAACCCCAAATGACACCCCTGCATCGCCACCACCATCACCAGCCTCACACGCAACGGCCTCATGCAAAAGGCCATGGGCTGGACGTGGCCCAAAGCTTGGCACGCATGTGGGATGAGGTGGACTACGGCGCGCTGCTGCTGAGCGCAGGCGCGCAACTGCTCTACGCCAATCACGCGGCGCGCTACGAGCTGGCCAATGGCACAGGTTTGAAATTGACGCCAGATGGCGTTTTTGCCCAGTTGGCTGATGGGCAAAGCAAGTGGCTCAATGCGCTGGCAAGCGCTGCTTTGGGCGAGCGCAGCATGCTTGATGTGGGCCAGGGCACCGTGGTGAGCCTGTCGCCCCTGCGCGGCAGCGCCTACGACGACGATACCGATGGCCCGCCTCGCGTGATTGCCATCATGGGCAAGCGCAAGCCCGTGGAAGAACTCAGCTTGCGCATGTATGCCCGCATGCTGCACCTCACGCCCGCTGAGACCACGGTGCTGATGGCTGCCTGCGAAGGCCTCAACGCCGCCGAGCTAGCCAAGCGCCTGAACGTGCAAGAGAGCACCATCAACACCCACCTCAAACAACTGCGCCACAAAGCCGGCGTGAGAACCATGCGCGAGCTGATGCTCAAAGTGGCGGGCCTGCCGCCGATTGTGCCGGCGGTGAAGAGTTTGGGGTGAGGCGAGTGCTCTGTCGTTCTGCAAGACAGCGCCCTGAGCATCTGGCAGCTAAGCAGCGATCACCCCGCCGCTGAACTCCGTGGGTTCGGTGACCCTCCCCAAGCCAGGGTTACCCGCCTGGCGAGTTGTTAAGACCTCCAAAAAATCCTCTTTGCTTGGGCTGCACCGAGCTGAAGAGCGCTGCGCAATCAGTTCGGCAATCCACTGCCCAGCCACGACGGGAGCAGCAAAAGACGTACCAGCCATGTGGTGCGTATCGTCCTTTCCGAATCCGATGCACCTGAGCTGCGCCATGGGGCGATCATTTTTCGCTGTTTGAGAGCCGATGGCCGATACATCCGGGCTCGCTCTGGTACCGAGAAACCGCATCTCAGCGGTGCTGAGTGCGCCTGAGGAAAACCAGCTGGGTGCAGCTGTGTTTTCTGCCGCGACCGAGCCGACCACGATGGCTTGGGCGCTGGACGCAATCGAGCCGAATGTGCCAGTTTGGCTCACTGATCCGGAAAACTGATACGCCGCGCGAACGCCAGCTACGCTGCGGCCGATCGCTACATCTCTGCGCTCGAGCCAAGCATGAACTCGAACATGACAACCACCATTGTTCGTTACCTTGCACTTCCAAGCATTCGCAGCCGCAACTCGCTCAGGATGCGCCGCATCGATGCCGCGCAGCTCGGTGGCGCCCCAGGCAACCAAAGCCATGTGCCCCCAACCGAACGACACGCTCCTCTTGCCAGCTTGCTGCGGGGGAGCGTTGAAGACCATCGCACAAGCTTCGGAAGTCGGGGCTCCAGGTGCGGCAGCGGCAGCATGGTCGGCCAACACACTCACTTGGCCTGGATGCACACTACATGGGCCTAGCCCATTCAGGGGAGCAGACATCGGCGTAACCTCTAAGGTGACGCCTGCACAAGCCGCGGAGACTGCGTCTGCCGGATGATTGGATGTCCAGATCTCCATGAAACCTTCGGTTGCATCGCGATATCTAGATGCCCATTCAAGCTCGACACTCGCGCCGGGAGCGAGCAATTCGGTGCGGTGACCGTTCAGGTGCCGAGAGTTGCCAGCGGACACCACAACCTGGATGCAGCCATTTGATCGCACGACAACATCGTCGATCACATCTTCCAAAAACGAGCAGCCATCGTGACCGCCGCCCGAAGAACCCAAACTCAGGTTGATCACGAGCAAGTCAGAGCCGCCGTCCGCGCTCTGCCTCAAGCCATTGGCCATCCATCGGATCGCTTCTGTCACGTAGAAGGCAGCCCAGTTGCCCCCCGTGTCTCGCAAAGCGGTTTCGGGAAGCTCGGCGTACCAAACCTCGTCTGGGGGTTTGCTTCCGCATGACTTGAGGGCGCGCTCCAACACAGCATTGCCATGGGATTCGCCGCCCTGTGGCCTCTGCAAACCCAGTGCACCGTAGGCCATACCCTCGGTGAGTCCGCCGCTATTGATCTCTCCAATCGAAGCATCAAACTGATCGCCATCGAGCCTA
>JAAFHN010000122.1 GCA_013298415.1 Comamonadaceae bacterium | reverse complement strand
TGAGGCCTCGCGTATAGGGATGGCGCGGATTGGCAAAAAGCTCTGCCACCGGCGCTTCTTCAATCACGCGGCCGGCATACATCACCACCACACGCTGGGCCACCTCGGCCACCACGCCCATGGCGTGGGTGATCAGCATCACAGCCGTGCCGTACTCCGATTTCAAATCGGCGATCAAGTCCAGAATCTGCGCTTGGATAGTCACGTCGAGCGCCGTCGTGGGCTCGTCAGCGATCAAAAGCTTGGGGTTGCAGGCCAAGGCTATTGCAATCATCACGCGCTGGCGCATGCCGCCCGAGAATTGATGCGGGTAGTCGTGGATACGTTTTTGCGGCGTGGGGATGCGCACCCGCTCCAGCATCGCCACAGCGCGATCCAAAGCCGCGCGCTTGGAAAGCCCTTCGTGCAAACGCAGGCTCTCCGCAATTTGCTCGCCCACGGTGTAGACGGGGTTCAAGCTCGTCATCGGTTCTTGAAAAATGATCGCGATTTCCTTGGCGCGGATTTTTTGCATTTCCTCAGCGGAAAGTGGCACCAAATCGCGGCCCTGCCACATCACTTTGCCTGCCACGATCTTGCCGGGGGGCATGTCGATCAGCTTCATCACGGTCTTGGCTGTGACGCTCTTGCCGCAACCCGATTCGCCCACCACGCACACGGTTTCACCCGCGTCAATCGAGATGTCCACGCCATCCACAGCGTGCAGCCAGCCGTCGTCCGTTTTGAAATGGGTTTTGAGGCCCTGAATTTCCAACATTGCCATCACATCACCCGCCGTGGATCGAGGGCGTCACGCAAACCGTCGCCAATGAAATTGATCGTGAGCACCGTCACGAAGATCGCAAAACCTGGGAAGAGCGCCCAGTGCAGGGCCAGATCCATGTAGTCGCGGCTGTCGTACAAGATGCGGCCCCAGGTGGGAATATCCGGCGGAAAGCCCAGGCCGAGGAACGACAAAGTGCTCTCCGCAAGAATCGCAGCGGCCACGTCAATGGTGCCAGCCACGATCACCGGCCCAAGCGAATTGGGCAGGATGTGGCGCACCACTTGGCGGGTGGGGCTTGCACCGAGCGCACGAGCAGCCTCCACAAACTCTTTCTCGCGCAGGCTGAAAAACTGCGCGCGCACCAGCCGCGCAACAGGCATCCAGCGAAAGCCGCCGATCACCGCCACGATGAGGATGAAGACGCCCATCTCCACGCCAAATGCTTTTTTGAGCGGCTCGCGAAACAAAAAGATCAAGAGCAGCAGCAAGGGCAGTTGTGGCAGCGACAAGAAGAGATCGGTGATCCACATCAGCACCGCATCCACCCAGCCCTTGGCCATGCCAGCGATCGCTCCCACGGCCACGCCTACCGTGATCGCCATCAGCATGGCCGCAAAGCCCACGGCCAAGCTGATTCGCCCGCCGTAGAGCATGCGCGCGAGCAAATCGCGGCCCAAATCATCGGTGCCAAAAATGTGAATGCCGGAAGGCGACGCAAGCCGCGCTTTCAAGTCCACATCGTTGATGCCCACTTTGTAGACCATGGGGCCGAATACCACGGCCAGCACCATGAAGCCCAGCACCCAAAGGCTCCAGTAGGCCAAACGGTGGCGCTTGAAGCGCCGCCACGCCTCTTGCCAAGGCGATACCGACGCGACAGCCTTGGAGAGCTGGGGCGCGCCACCCAATACGGGCTCAGCTGCGCTAGCGGTAGCTGATGCGGGGGTCGAGCCAGCCATAGAGGATGTCAGCAATCAAGTTAAAGAAAACAACCAAGCACGCAAACACGAAAGTCACGGCCATGATGACCGGCGTGTCGTTGCGCAAGATGGCATCGATCAGCAGGCTGCCGATGCCGGGCACACGGAAAATTTGCTCGGTGACGATGGCACCACCAAACACCGCTGGCATTTGCAGGGCAACGAGCGTGACCACGGGTATGAGCGCATTGCGCACCACGTGCTTGGTGATGACCACGCGCTCAGACAAGCCCTTGCTGCGGGCGGTGGTCACATAGTCCAAACGGATCACATCGAGCACGGCAGACCGCACATAGCGCATCATGCTTGCCGCTTGGAACAGGCCCAGCACCGCAATCGGCATGATGGACTGCTTGAATTGCTCCCACCACCAAGTGAGGCCCGTGGAGGACAAATCACTTCGGTACACAAACGGCAGCCAGCCCAAGTAAATGCTGAAGAACAGGATAAACACGATGCCCGTGAAAAAGGTGGGCAGCGAAAAACCGATGAAGGCAATGGTGCTCGCGATGCGATCAAACCAGGAATACGGCCTCACCGCAGCCAAGATGCCGACTGGGAGCGCCACCATGATCGCCAACACTTGCGACAAACCAATCACCACAATCGTGGTGGGCAGGCGCTGCAAGATGAGCACATCCACATTCACACGGCTCACGAAACTGAAGCCCCAATCGCCTTTCATCATGCTGGTGAGCCAGAGCACATAGCGCTGCCACACGGGGTCGTCCAGCCCAAACTGCGCACGCAGGGCCATGCGCACTTCGGGCGGCACATTGGGGTTGGTGGCCAGCTCTTCAAAGGGATCGCCGGGCGCTAGTGCCAGCACGGTGAAGAGCACAAGGCTGATGCCCAGCAAGCTTGGCAGGGCAATCAACAGCCGTCGAATGACGTAATTCAGCATGTGATCGTGGTTATCGCTTCAATGTGATTCAGCACCGGGCACAAAACAGCATGACCGCGTCTCTGGCCAGAGACACGGTCATGCAACAAGCGTGCCCGGTTGTCGCTTAGACGCAGATCAGGCGTCGCGCCACCAAGAAGCCATGTGGGCGGTGGTGAGATCCCAGGGGGAAATGTTGGTCACGAGCTTGTTCACCGTGCCCACGGGGCGGGGGCGAGCAAAGAGCGGCACCACATGGCCGTCGTTCACCACCAAATCGTTCATTTTGATGAAGAGCGCCGCGCGTTTAGCCGGATCAAACTCGGCCTGAGCTGCTCGGAAGGTGTCGTCGTACTCTTTGCTGCTCCAGCGCACCAAGTTACGGCTGGCCCACTTGTTGGCTTTCTGGGAGACTTCCGTGCTGGTGAACTGCTCCATGAAATACTGCGGATCGGCCTGCGTCATCGTGGTCGTGAACATTTGCATGTCGGCCCAGAACTTTTGGTAAGTGTCTGGGTTGGCGAAGTCGCCGCCGAAGAAGACGGACGCCACCACGCTCTTCAGCTCCAAATCGATGCCCGCTTTGCTGCAAGCGTCCTTGATGATGGCTTGGCATTTTTGGCGCGGGCCGCTTACTGAGGTTTGGTACACAAACTTCAGTTTGACGTTTCCTTTGGCACGGATGCCGTCTGCCCCACGCTTCCAGCCAGCAGCTTCCAGCGTGGCGTTCGCTTTCTCGACGCTGTATTCGTGCTTGGTGTTCGGACTGCGAAAACGCGGCGGGTTGTTCAGGAAGTTGGCGGTGGTGATGCCGCCACGGCCATAGATCGAATCGCTGATGCCTTTGCGGTCGATCAAGAGACTCATGGCCGTGCGCACGGCCTTGTCGGTGAAGGCGGGGTGCTTGCTGCTGGCATGTGCGCGCTCGCCCTGCACTTCGTTCCAGGGGTCGGTCACGTTGAGCGACACGAATTCGATGTCGCTGCCCACGTAGAAGGTCATCTTGCCTTTGCCGGCGGCTTCCAGGCGCTTCAGGATTTCATCTTCCACAGCCAGGTTCCAGCCGAGATCGAATTCACCGGTTTGCAGCACAGCGCGGGCCGCGCTCGTGGCATCGCCGCCGCCCTTGACTTCGAGCGAATCAAAGAAGGGCTGGTTGGCCACGTGGTAAGCGGCGTTGGCATCGGCGCGGAGTGTGTCGCCCGGTTTGAAGTCCACAATTTTGTACGGGCCCGTACCGACTGGCTTCAAGTTGGCAGGGTTATCACGCGATTTCGCGCCCATGAAGGGCTCGAACACATGCTTGGGCAGGATCATGCCCACGCCGCCCACAAGCGCTTCAGCCCAGAAGGGCGTGGCGCGCGCATATTCCACCCGCACCGTGTGCGAATCCACCTTCGTAACCTTGATGTCTTTATAGGTGCCCACCGTCACCATCGCAGCGGCTGGGTCGCCTGCGTAGGCGGCGGTGAACACCACGTCGTCGGCCGTGAAATCTTTGCCGTCGTGCCACTTCACACCGCGCTTGAGCTTCCAAATCACGGTCTTGTTGTCGGGGAGCAGGCCGCCATTGGTGCGGGAAGGAATTTCGGTTGCCAACACGGGCACCAAGTTGCCTTCGCTGTCCCAGTTGGCAAGCGGCTCGTAGAAGATGCGGCTGGCGTCTTGGTCTTTGGTGCCGCCTGCGTAGTGCGGGTTCAGGTGCACGGCAGCCTGCCAGTAGATCAACTTCAACGCGCCGCCGCCGCCGCGTTTGGTGGGCTTGTAGACATGTGGCGTGGTTTGGGCATTGGCCACGCCGTAGTGCATCAGCGTCATCGATGCCATTGGCGCGGTAAGGCCAACGGCCACCATGCGGTTGATGAAGTCGCGGCGCGCAAGCTTGCCTTCGCGCACTTGCTCAACGAGGTTGCGGATTTGGGTAGATTTCATCGGATCATTTCCTTTGGTGAGGATGGGAGGGGTCGTGAACCGGGGTTCAAGCAAAGACCTTGCCAGTTTAAGAACTCTGTCAGGGCGAATCCCCAAGGGTTAACGCGGGCTGGCGGCGAAAGGGGCCGTTCGACTGCGCGAGCGCTCCTGGGGCGGGCGCTCGGCGCAAAGGGTAAACCCCGAAGGGCGGGTTCAACCCGCTGGTTCGTGGGGCTATTTCTTGCAAACTACGCCTCGCCAATTTCGTCATGCGAACGGCGCGGCTTTGCAAGCTGCCGCAAACCTTTGATCACAGATTTTTCATTTTGGGGATTGACCAACATGCACCTGACCTTCCGTTTGGGCCTCGTCGCCGCCGCCGTGGCGCTGGCCGCAACTTCACTCAGCGCGCAAACCCTGCGCTGGGCCAACCGAGGCGATCCGCAAACCATGGATCCGCATTCGCAAAACGAGGCCCTCACCAACGCGATCAACAACCATGTGTACGAAGCGCTGGTGGGTCGTGGCGACAAGCTGGAACTCGTGCCCGAGCTGGCTGAGAGCTGGAAACAGACCAGCCCGCTCGTTTGGCGCATGAGCCTGCGCAAGGGCGTGAAGTTTCACGACGGCTCCAACTTTTCAGCCGACGATGTGGTCTTCAGCGTGAAGCGCGCTGCCACGCCGCCTTCGCAAATGGCGCAGTACGCCCGTGCCATGGGCGAGCCCGTGAAGATTGACGAATTCACGGTGGAATTTCGGATGGAAAAGCCGAATCCGATCTTCTTGGAACACGCTTCCACGTTCCACATCATGAGCAAATCATGGAGCGAGAAAAACAAGACCGAAAAGCCGCTGGACTACAAAAACAAAGAAGAAACCTTTGCCAGCAAAAACGCCAACGGCACCGGCCCCTTCATGCTGGTGAGCCGCGAGCCCGACATCAAAACCGTGATGAAGCGCAACCCCAACTACAAGGGCGCGCGCAAGGTCATCGGCAACGTGCAAGACATCGTGTTCACGCCGATCACGAGCGACCAAACCCGCGTGGCAGCGCTCTTGTCCAACGGCGTGGACTTTGTGCAAGACCCGCCCTCTTCCGACGTGGATACGCTCACCAAGAACGCCGAGGTGAAGCTGATCCAAGGCATGGAAAACCGGGTGATCTTTTTTGGCATGGACCAAAACCGCGATGAGCTGCTCTACAGCAATGTGAAGGGCAAAAACCCCTTCAAAGACAAGCGCGTGCGCCAGGCGATCTACCAGGCGATCAATGTGGATGCACTCATCAAAGCCACGATGCGCAACCAGGCGGTGGCAACCGGCTGCATGACCCCATCACCGCTGGGCTGCTTTCCCGAGCTTGAGCCTCGCGTCCATAAATTTGACATCGCAGCATCCAAAAAGCTGCTCGCCGAAGCGGGCTACCCGAACGGCTTTGAATTCGGCATGGACTGCCCCAACAACCGCTATGTGAACGACGAGCGCATTTGCATTGCCGTGACCGGCATGCTCGCCAAAGTGGGATTGAAGGTGAACCTGACCGCCTTGCCCCGAGCCCAGTATTTCCCCAAGCTGGAAAAGCTGGACACGAGCTTTTACATGCTCGGCTGGGGCGGCGCGGTAACCGACGCACAAACCACGCTCGACCCCGTGCAACACACCTACGATGAGAAGAGCCAAAAGGGCTTTTACAACTACGGCCGCTTCAAAAACGAAAAGGCAGACCAGGCCATCGATGCCGCCGCCGCAGAGGCTGATCCTGTGAAACGCACCGCGCTCTTGAAGGCTGCACAAAGCGAACTGCGCAATGAGATGCACAACATTCCGCTGCACCGCCAGTTCATCCCCTGGGCCTCGCGCAAAAACGTGACCGTGAAGCACTACGCCGACAACTACGTGCGGGCTTGGACGACTTCGATGAAGTGAGCACCATCGGAGGCGCACTTCGTTTTTGATAGCACTACAGGCCCATTGTTCCAGGACAGTGGGCCTGTTTTGCCTCAAAGACGGCTTCGAACCACGCTGAAACCAGTCAATCAGCCATGAAACCACCCCTTCGCGTAGCCGTCGTCGGCTGCGGCCCTTCTGGCATCGCCGCCATCAAGAATTTCCGAGACGCGGGCTTTGAGGTACACGGCTTTGAGCTGGCCGATGGCGTGGGTGGCAACTGGCGCTTCAACGATGCGGTGGGCCACAGCAGCGTCTTTGAAACCACCCACATCATCTCCAGCAAATACACAAGCCAGTACGCCGACCATCCGTTTCCGGCGGACTATCCCGACTACCCCTCACACGTGCAGCTCAAGGCCTACTTCGAGGGCTACGCCGAGCGGTTTGGACTCTTGCCACACATCCGTTTCAACACGCGGGTGCTGAGCTGCGAACCTCTGGGCGAGGCCGGAGATCAGGGTTGGCAAGTGACCTTTGCAGCCAGCGAAGGCGGTGAGCCGCAAACCGAAAGCTTTGACGCGCTCGTGGTGTGCAACGGCCACCATCACAAGCCGCGCATGCCTTCTTATCCCGGCGAATTTAAAGGAAGCTTCATCCACAGCCACGATTTCAAACGCGCTGCGCCCTTTGCGGGTCAGCGCGTGCTGGTGATTGGCGGCGGCAACTCGGCTTGCGATTGCGCAGTAGAAACCAGCCGTGTGGCAGCGCGGGTAGACATTTCTTGGCGGCGCGGCTACTGGCTGGTGCCCAAATTCTTGCTCGGCCAGCCGGTGGACAAGCTGGCAGGCTCAGGCGGGCTGTTGCCG
>JAAFHN010000225.1 GCA_013298415.1 Comamonadaceae bacterium | reverse complement strand
TTTTGGTAAGCGTGTCGCGGCCCAAGCCGTCGTCAAAATGCACCAAGCCAGTGCTGCGCATCAAGCGCCCATCCAGCGACCAGCCGGCGCTGAGCTGGTAGCTGGCGCTGGCGGTGAAACTGTCTTGCTTGATCGCATCGTCATCGGGGTTGAAGCTGCCAAAGGGCACTTTGGCATTGGTGGCTGAAAAGCCGCTTTCACGCAGGGTTTGCGCACCGAGGGCGAATTGCAAGTCGCCCTGCGCCCCACGAAGCCCGGCACTCAGTTGCCGGCGGCCATAGCTGCCAAGCGTTGCCGCCGCGCTCGGCACATGGCCTTGCTTAGCGCGCGCGCCCGCATCGCGGGTGAACACCTGCACCACGCCGCCCACCCCATCGCTGCCATAAAGGGCCGAAGCCGGGCCCTTCACCACTTCGATGCGTTCAATCGTGTCGAGCGGGATGTTGTCGAAGTTGGGGCCGCCAGCAGTTGCCGAGCCGTAGCGCACGCCATCGACCAAAAGCACGGTGTGCCGCGCCTCAGCGCCCCGCACAAACACCGAGCTGAGTCTGCCCACGCCACCGCTCAGGCTCATTTGCAAGCCCGCTTGCTTGGCGAGCAACTCGGCAAGCGACAGGCTCGTGCAGCCGTCGATTTGCGCACGGGTGATCAGCAGCACATCGGCTAAGGCTTCGTCGATGCGCTGCGGTGTGCGCGCGCCGGTGACTGTGATGCGATCAAGTGAAGTAATGCTTTGCGCAGTGGCAGCTTGGGGAAGCGACAACGCGCAGGCAGCAGCTGCAAACGCCGTGGCGCGCAGCGAAAGAGTAAGGGATTTCATGCAAAGAAAAAGCCAACAAAAGCCCAGTGCCAGCTTCCCCGCTGGCGGTAGGCGGTGTGCTGGGCCTTTTCGATCAAGAAAAAGCCGCAGCGCTTCGTTGGCCGGTATCCGGGCTCATGGAATCAACCTGCATCACCTTCCCAAGCCTGTTTTCATGCAGGCCCAGTGGTGTAGATGCAAGCGGGTGGTTTTCAATTCGATCAAAAACGCACCGTCCACTTACCGTTGCGGGGGCAGCGTGGGTTGGCGTTTTCAGCGCATGCCGAATCAGCTTCCGACTTCCCGTTTAACCGCGCCCCAGAAAAGCAGCGCGAGCACCAACGGGCTTGATTTTACGGCCTGACCTTTGCAGCACTTTCGACGCCAACAAACTGAGCTGCTCGCATCCATTTTGAGCGGCAAAATAGCGACTTCAAACACTGCAGAAAGAGGCGACCAGATGTTCACCCCACGTACCTTTGCATTGCTCGCGCTGAGTGTGGCCTCGCTCGCCGCCCACGCTCAAGCGCCCACCAACGCTGATCTCGACGCATACGCCGCTGTCGGCATCCCAGGGATCACGGTGGGCCTACGCATGGACATGGGCGCAAAATTTGCGCTCCGCGCAGAGCATGCGGGAGGCCTCAAAGCTGACCGAAGCGGCGACTCGGCAGGCGTGAACTACAACGCCAAAATCAAACTCAGCCGTGCTGCGGTGCTCTTGGATTGGCATCCCTTTGCCAACGGCTTTCGTGCCACGACGGGACTGAGCTTCAACAACATGTCAGGCACCTTCGCGGCTAAGGGCGGCTTGCAAGACATCAATGGCAAATCCGTTGACCTCACCGGCCGCGACTTCCGGCTGAACGTGGAGTTCCCGCGAACCACGCCCTACGTCGGCATCGGCTGGACGAGCAAGCCGAACGGGACCGGCGGCGGCTTGGGCTTACAGGCTGATCTTGGCTTGCAAATCGGCAAATTCAATGCATCTGTTGCGCAAAACATCGTGGGCATCAACGGCATCACCCAGGCCGATGTGAATGCGGAATTGGTGCAGTTCCAGGAAAAACTCAACAAGCTTCGCGTCATCCCCAACGCGTCCATAGGCGCCAGTTACCGGTTCTAACGGCCAGCGTCAGTTGCAAACGATCTGCGGCTGCTCGGCGGTGCTGGTACACACCTGAGCCACACCAACGCTGTTCTTGCTCACGATGCGGTAGCGGGTTTGGTCTTTGTAAACATGGCTGGGGTTTTGGCCCGGCGTTTTGCACACGGCGATCACGTGCCCGGCCGCATTGCGCTCGGCCTTCACCAGTGCCTCGCAGGGCAAGCGGCGCTTTTTGATCGCGTTCGTCGCAACCGTTGCCGCATCGCCCCCAGGCGCGGCGGGAAGGTCGAGGGAGCGGGGTGATGTTTGGGCCTGCGTGCCGAAGCAAATGAAGGCGGTAGCAACAGCGGCAATGGCGGGCGCGAAGACAGGCGGTTTCATGATTTCAGCGGATGAAAAGCTCAAGCTGGCACAGCCGTGCGTATCGCACCCGGCGCGTGCTTTCTTGCAAAGAGGGTGTAGACGGTTGGCACCACGAAGATGGTGAGCAAGGTGCCGAGGCTCATGCCGCCTACGATCACCCAGCCGATTTGTTGGCGGCTTTCAGCGCCTGCGCCGGTGGCCATGGCCAAGGGGATCGCGCCGAGCACCATGGCACCGGTGGTCATCAAAATCGGGCGCAGGCGAAGTGTGGCGCTGCGCTTCACGGCTTCAAAGGTTTCCACGCCTTCTTCGCGCAGCTGGTTGGCAAATTCCACGATCAGAATGCCGTGTTTGGTGATGAGGCCCACCAGGGTGATGAGCCCGATTTGGCTGAACACATTGAGCGTGCCTCCTGTGTATTTGAGGGCCAAGAGGGCGCCCACCATGGAAAGCGGCACGCTGAGCAAAATCACGAGCGGATCGATGAAGCTTTCAAACTGCGCGGCCAACACCAGAAAAATGAAGAGGATGGCCAAGATGAAGACGACTTGCAGCGAGCCCGCAGAGTTTTTGAATTCGCGGCTGTTGCCGTTCAAATCGGTGGTGTAGCCAGGTTTCAGCACGCGCTTGGCAGCTTCATCCATGTAATTCAGCGCTTCACCGAGCGAGTATTCAGGGGCCAAGTTGGCAGTGATGCTTGCGCTGCGGCGCTGGCCAAAGTGGTTCAGATCGCGCGGCACCACCACTTCGCGCAGCTTCACAAGCGCTGACAGCGGCACAAGCTGATCGCCCTTGCCCCGCACGTAGAGCTTTTCAATGTCGTCTGGCGTGTCGCGGCCAGATGCTGCGGTTTGCACGATCACGTCGTATTGCTCGCCTTCGCGTTTGTAGCGGGTCACGTTGCGGCCGCCGAGCGCGGTTTCTACGGCGCGTGCAACCGATTCCACGCTCACGCCCAGATCAGCGGCGCGCTCGCGGTCCACTTCCATCTTCAGCTCGGGTTTGTTCAAGCGCAGATCGGTGTCTACCTGCACAAAGCCGGGGTTTTTGGCCATTTCGTCTTGCATGGCGCGCACGGTTTGCGCCAAGTTTTGGTAGCTGTCGCTGGTCACGATCACGTAGTTGATGGGCCGCTCGCGAAAGCCTTGGCCGAGCGACGGCGGCGTGACGGGGAATGAGGTGACGCCGGGCATGCCAGAGATTCGCGGTGTCATCTCCCTGGCCATTTCCATCGTGGTTTTCTTGCGCTCTTCCCAGGGCGTGGTGCGGAAAAACACGTTGGCCTGCGCCACCGTGGGGTTGCCCGCCACGCTGAAGATGCGGTCAAACTCTTTGTAGGGCTGGCCAATGCGTTCAATCGCGGTGGCGTACTTCATGGTGTAGTCGAGCGTGGCACCGTCTGGCCCGTTGACGATGGCGAGGATCACGCCACGGTCTTCAATGGGCGCCAGCTCGCGCTTCATGCCGCCGAGCAGATTCCAAGCCAACCAGCCGCAGCCCAGCATCACCAGCACCACCGCCCAGCGAAAATTGAGCGCACGGCTGAGCGCCCAGCCGTAGCCGCGAGTGATGCCGCCCAGGATGCGCTCCATGGTGCGATCAAACCAGCCGGGATTGGGGTTGCGCTTCAAAAGCTGGGAGCACATCATGGGCGACAAGGTAAGCGCCACGAAGCCGCTCACGATCACAGCGCCCGCCAATGCCAGTGCGAACTCGGTGAAGAGCCTGCCTGTGCGCCCTGGGGCAAAGGCCAGCGGCGCGTACACGGCTGCCAAAGTCAGGGTCATGGCCACCACGGCAAAGCCAACTTCTTTGGCGCCTTTGATGGCTGCTTCAAAGGGCTGCATGCCCTCTTCGATGTGGCGATAAATGTTTTCCAGCACTACGATGGCGTCGTCTACCACCAAGCCGATGGCCAGCACCAGCGCGAGCAGCGTGAGCGTGTTGATCGAAAAGCCAAAGAGCGCCATCAGCGCGAAAGTGCCGATCAAGCTCACAGGGATGGTGATGAGCGGGATGATCGATGCGCGGAAGGTGCGCAAAAACACAAAAATTACAAGGGCCACGAGCACGGTGGCTTCGGCAATCGTGGTGTAAACCGCTTTGATTGAACGATCAATGAAGATGGTGTTGTCGTTGGCGATGTCCACGTTCACGCCCTGCGGCATGATTTCCCGAATGCGGGGCAGCATGCCGCGCACGCCGTTGGCCAAATCCAGCGGGTTGGCCGTGGCATTGCGGATCACGCCCAGGCTTACGGCATCGCGGCCATTCAAGCGGGTTGAATTGCGCTCGCTCGCTGGGCCTTGCTGCACGCGGGCCACATCGGCAATGCGAATGGGCTGGCCGCCGATGGTGCGGATCACGATTTGGCCAAACTCGCCGGGGCGCTGCAAATCGGTGGCAGATGTCACGTTGAATTCGCGCTGCTGGCTTTCGATGCGGCCGGCGGGCACTTCCACATTGCTGCGGCGAAGCGCATCTTCCACGTCGGCAACCGTGAGCCGGTAGCTGGCGAGCTTGTCGGGATCGATCCAAATGCGCATGCTGTAGCGGCGCTCGCCAAACACCCGCACATCGGCCACACCGGGCGCGGTTTGCAGCAAAGGCTTGGCCAAGCGGTTGCCCAGGTCTGTAAGCTGCAAGGCGGTATGCGTGTCGGAGCTGAAGGCGAGCCAAATCACGGGGAATGAATCGGACTCCACTTTGGCGATCACGGGCTCGTCGATGCCTTGAGGCAGACGCTGGCGCACGCGGCTGACTTTGTCGCGCACATCGGCGGCGGCGGAATCGGCCTCGCGCGTGAGCACAAATTTCACTGAGATTTGGCTTTGCTCTTGGCGGCTGGTGGACGTGATCACGTCCACGCCTTCGATGCCCGCGAGTGAGTCTTCCAAAATCTTGGTGACCTGCGCTTCCATCACCTCGCTGGACGCGCCCTGGTAGCGCGTATCCACAGTGACGACTGGCTCATCGATCTTCGGATACTCGCGCACTGAGAGGCGGCTGTAGCTCACCAG
>JAAFHN010000531.1 GCA_013298415.1 Comamonadaceae bacterium | reverse complement strand
CGCAACCCTGTGCCGTGTCAAAGCCCCGCGCATGCACCACGCGGCAAGGGCCGATGTAGGGCTGTAGAGGCAGCTCGCCAGAAGCGCGAGCGGCCTTGCCTGTGCGCGGCTCGGTGGCCGCGTAGTGCAGCGGCGCGTCCGCATGCGCACCCGTGTGCGGCGACATCGTGATCGCATGCACGTTCACCGGGCAATCGGCCCCAAGCGGGAAATGCAGCCGCTGCGAGTAAGGCGTGTCTCCCCCAAACACCGCAGCGTGCTCGTCAATGGTGGGGGAGATGTCCAGAAGTTTCATGTGGCGCTGGGCTGAGGGGAAGTTTTTACAGGAGATCAGGAGGTCAGGAAGAACAGCCAAAATTTTTTGCTTTTTCTCTTCACTCCTTGTCTCCTGAGCTCCTCTGAAATGGATCCCTAAGCCCTCAGCAGCACATCCAAGCCACCCTCGGTGATGCTCACCATGGCTTGTTCTCGCACTTTGGGTTTGGCTTGGTAGGCCACAGACAGGCCGCCGTTTTGGGAGCAGGCGAGCATCATGGGCAGGTCGTTTGCACCGTCGCCCACTGCCATGCACTCGCTCAAGCCCAAGCCCAGCAGCGAAGCCACTTCGAGCAGGGTGCGGCGTTTTTCTTCGCCGTCGCAGATGTCGCCCCAGGGCTGGTTGACGAGTTGGCCGTTGAGCGTTTGCGTAGCCGCATCGATGCCCAGCACGTTGCTCCGCACAAAGTCCATGCCGAGCTGGGCTTTCACGTGATCGGTGAAGAAGGTGAAGCCGCCGCTCACCAATAGCAGCTTGCAGCCATTGGCCTTGAGTGCGGCAGTGAGTTCTCGCGCGCCGGGGTTGAATTGCAGGCGGTGTTGCAGCACCTCATGCAGGGCAGCCACGGGCACGCCTTTGAGCAGGGCTACGCGGCGGCGCAGGCTGTCTTTGTAGTCGGTGATTTCGCCGCGCATGGCGGCTTCGGTGATGGCGGCCACTTCGGCCTTGCGGCCAGCTGCATCCGCAATTTCGTCCACGCATTCGATGTTGATGAGCGTGGAATCCATGTCAAACGCGGCAAGGCGGATGCGTTGGAGGTGTGCAGGCAATGCGGTCATGCCCGCATTATGAGAGACATGGATGTGCATACAGTGTTTTGGGTCTCCGCGCCCTACAATCCGCGCCATGGCAACCACGAAAAACGACTATTCCGAATCCTCCATCCGGGTGCTGAAGGGCTTAGAGCCGGTGAAGCAGCGCCCCGGCATGTACACCCGCACCGACAACCCGCTGCACATCATCCAAGAAGTGCTGGACAACGCGGCCGACGAAGCGCTGGCGGGCTACGGCAAGCGCATCAAGGTGGTGTTGCACACCGATGGCTCGGTGAGTGTGGACGACGATGGCCGGGGAATCCCCCACGGCCTGCACCCCGAAGAAAAAGCACCTGTGATGGAGCTCGTGTACACGCGGCTGCACGCTGGTGGCAAGTTCGACAAAACCAAGGGCGGGGCCTACAGCTTTGCCGGTGGTTTGCACGGCGTGGGCGTGAGCGTGACGAATGCGCTTTCCAAACGCATGGAAGTGACCAGTTCCCGCGATGGCCACATTGCGCGGCTTGCGTTTTCGGGCGGCGATGTGATCGAAAAGCTGCAAACCCGGCCGGTTGCCGAGGGCGACAAGCGTCAAGGCACGAGCGTGCGCGCTTGGCCTGATCCGAAGTATTTCGAGAGCGCGGCCCTGCCGATGAACGAGCTTCTGCATTTGCTGCGCAGCAAAGCGGTGCTGATGCCCGGCGTGAGCGTGACGCTCTTTAATGAGAAAACCAAGGAGCAGCAAAGCTGGCAATACAAAGGCGGCTTGAAAGACTATTTGGAGCAATCCATCGCGGGCGAGCCTGTGATCGAACTCTCTTTGAAGGCTCAGGCTATGCGGATGCGAAAGACGACAGCTTTGCCGAAGGCGAGGGCGCGGCTTGGTGCGTGGCTTTCACCGAAGAGGGCGGCACCCTGCGCGAAAGCTATGTGAACCTGATCCCGACGACTGCGGGCGGCACCCACGAGAGCGGCCTGCGCGAAGGGCTTTTTGGCGCGGTGAAAAGCTTCATCGAGATGCACTCGCTCTTGCCCAAGGGCGTGAAGCTCATGCCCGAGGATGTATTTGCCCGCGCAAGCTTTGTGCTGAGCGCCAAGGTGCTCGATCCACAGTTTCAGGGTCAGATCAAAGAGCGGCTCAACTCGCGCGATGCCGTGCGCCTGGTGGCCAATTTCAGCCGCCCTGCGCTCGATTTGTGGCTGAACCAGCATGTGGATCAGGGCAAAAAGCTCGCTGAACTCGTGATCAAGGCCGCGCAAAGCCGCCAGCGCGCGGGGCAAAAAGTAGAAAAGCGCAAAGGCTCCGGCGTGGCGGTGCTGCCCGGCAAGCTCACCGATTGCGAAAGCCGCGATTTGGCCAACAACGAGCTTTTTTTGGTGGAAGGCGACTCTGCTGGTGGCAGCGCCAAAATGGGCCGCAACAAGGAAACCCAAGCCGTGCTGCCCCTGCGCGGCAAGGTGCTCAACACCTGGGAGGTGGAGCGTGATCGGCTGTTTGCCAACACCGAGGTGCACGACATCGCGGTGGCGATCGGCGTGGATCCGCATGGGCCTTCTGATGCGGCTGATCTGAGCGGCGCCGG
>JAAFHN010000322.1 GCA_013298415.1 Comamonadaceae bacterium | reverse complement strand
AAGACTTTCCCAAGCCGTAGCCCGACCCTCGCCTCTTCCGCATCCAAGCTGCCATGCTCTACAGACTGATCTATTGCTCCACGGCCACATCCCAAGTCAACACCGAGGAGTTGGCCACGCTCGTGGAGCGCGCTCGCGCAACCAACACAGAGCACGACATCACCGGCATGCTGCTCAACAACAGCCGCTTTTTCCTGCAATCCATCGAGGGCGCGCGCGAGCTGGTCAACGAGTTGTATGCCCGCATCTCGCGCGATGCTCGAAACCAGCACGTGGTGCTTGTGAAATACGGCCAGGTACCCGAACGCCTGTGGCCGACTTGGCAGGCCCGGTTTCTCACACCCACAGCAGACACGCAAGCGCTGCTGCGCCGCTTTGCCACGCAAGGCCAATTCAACCCCTACACCATGCACCCCGACAGCGCCGAGCGCTTTTTGTTTGAGCTGAGCCAACTCAGCGAATAGCTTCGGCCCGGTGCAGGCCAACCGCACGGCTGCTGGCCCATGCGGCCAACAAGGCCACCACCGCGCAGGCCAAAAACACGCTCTTGAGCCCCCAATGTTGGCTGAGCAGCGCGCCAGCCGCGCCGCCAATCACACCGCTTAAGCCATAGCCAATCACGGCATACAGCGCCTGGAAGCGGCCCAAAAGCGCGGCAGGTGCGCGCTCGCTGAGCAGGGCCATCACGGCGGTGTGGTGTGTGGCAAAGCTCAGGCCATGCAGGCATTGCGCTGCCGCCACGAGCAAGAGCGATCCAGCGCCCCAGGCGATCACGCCCATGCGAAGCGCGCAAGCCAAGCCGCAAAGCACGAGCCAGCCCACCCAAGACAAGCGTGCAAGCCAGGGGCCTTGCCAAAACAGCGTGGCAATTTCCACCGCCACGCCGAGCGCCCACAGCGCACCAATCGTGCTTTTGCTGTAGCCCTGCGAATCGAGCCAAAGCGAAAAGAAAAAGTAGAGGCCCGCGTGGGCCAGCACATGCAAAAAAAGGCTCAAGAAAAGCCACAGGTTTTCAGTTTGCCGCAGCACAGGCCACACCGGCGGCAGTGCCTCGCCCGCAGCGCGCTTGGCCAATTCCATTTGCGGTAAAGACCACACCGCAGCCCCTACACCCACCAGGCTCAGCAAGGCCACCCAAGTAAACGCTTGCATGCCCAGCCACTCAAAAAGGCTCCCGGCAAAGAGCACCGTGAGCAAAAAGCCCATCGAGCCCCACATGCGCATGCGGCCATAGCGATGCGCATCAAAAGACTGCCCGCTCACTTGCATCCGCTGGGTGAGCAGGGCTTCGCTGGTGGGGATGATCGCGCTCGTGGGCATGAAAAGCAGCAGCAGCGCGAGCGCCAGGCCCAAGAAGCTCGGCGTGGTGAGCCACTGGTAAAGCGCGAGCACGGCACCGCCAAGCAAGGCAAACGCAGCGCCGATGCGCATGCACCACACCGGTCGGCCGGTGTGGTCGCCAAGCCAGCCCCACACATAGGGCATGAACATCCGCGTGAAGGATTGCACCGATGTCAGCACCGCAATCGCCCACAGCGGCTGCCCCAGGCTTTGCAACCAAAGCGGCAAGTAGGGGTTGAAGAAACCGATGTGCGCGAAGTAGGCGGCCGAGACGGCAGCAAACGGAACGATGGACGTGCTGCGATCCGCCAAACTCTGCTCAGCTGCGTTCAGGCGAGCCAAATCAGCAGCAAGCCAATCGCAATCGATCCTAGGCCGAAGAAACGAATCTGGCCATCTTGCAGCTTGTGGATTTGCGCCACCATGTCGCGCCAGCGCTTGGGGCTCATGAAGGGCAGAAGGCCCTCAATCACAAAGGCCAGGCCAATCGCCGCCAAAACCAGCTCCCAGCTCATGCAGTGACCCGCTTGGCACGGCTCCGGGAGCGAATTTTGGATAAGATGATCACTGTGTCTTAGTATTCATTACATCTAATGCTACGATACTTGTAGCATCAGGCTCTGACAAGGGGCGCAAATTGGCTGAGCGCAAAGCGTCAAACCACACCGCGCAGCCCCACTTCACTTGCGAGCTGGCGCTGGGGTGGGCCCAAGAGGCGCTGCATTGCCCCGCATCACCTTGAAAAACTCGCTGGATGGATCGACCACCATCACGTCGCTGCGCTTGTTGAAGCTGGCTTTGTAGGCATCGAGGCTGCGGAAAAACTGTGCGAACTGTGCGTCTCGCCCGAATGCTTCTGCATAGATTCGCGCGGCCAGGGCATCGCCCTCGCCTTTGATGATCTGCGCATCCTTGTAGGCATTGGCCACAATGATTTCAGCCTTGCGATCCGCCTCGGCGCGCACCCGTTCGCCATCAGCAGCACCCGTGGAGCGCAGGCGATTGGCCTCTTGGTTGCGCTCGGATTGCATCCGCTTGTACACGGAATCAGCCACAGACGGTGGGAAATCCACCCGCTTGATGCGCACATCGAGAATTTCGATGCCGAAGGTCTTGGCGTCGTCCAGCAGGCGCTGCTTCACACCCAGCATGACTTTTTCGCGCTCGGTAGAAAGCACGTCTTTCACGGTCCGCTTGGTCACCTCCTCATTCAGCGCGGCTTGCACAAGCGGGCCGAGCCGACTTTCCGCGTTGCGGACATCGGTGCCGTTGTTGTTGCGGATGAACTGCTTGGGGTCGGCGATGCGCCACTTGATGAGCCAATCCACCACCAGATTTTTCTTCTCTGCCGTTTGGATGGCGCGCGTCTCGGGGCTATCGAGCGTGAGCGTGCGTCGATCCATGAACACCACAGATTGGAAAGGCGGCGGCAGCTTGAATTTCAGGCCCGGCTCTGCGATCACTTCTTTGATCTCAGCCAGTTGATACACCACTGCAAATTTGCGCTGGTCCACCACGTACAGCGTAGAGCTGAGCACGGCAAACAACAAAAAGAGCGTGGATACGATGAAGCCCAGACGGTTCATATGAATTCTCCTTGGGGGCTCAGATCAACGCGTCTCGCGGCCAGGGGCGCGAAGATCGGGTCGGGGGCCAGCACCGGGTGCAGCGGCGGGTGCAGGGCTTGCGGCGGCCTCAGGCGCTGGGCCGACCGTCACTGTTCCTTGGTTCATTTGCAGCAAACGATCCAAAGGCAGGCTCAGCAAGTTGTTGCCGGAGCGGCTGTCGATCATGATCTTGGTGGTGCTGCTGTAAATTTGCTGCATTGCATCCAGGTACATCCTGTCGCGGGTGACTTGCGGTGCCCTTTGGTACTCGGCCAGCACAGCCTTGAAGCGCTGCGCATCGCCTTCGGCCTGCGCCACCACACGGGCTTTGTAGCCCTGTGATTCTTCTTTCAGCCGCGAGGCACGTCCCTCTGCGCGGGGTACCACGTCGTTGGCATACGACTGCCCTTCGTTTTTCGCGCGGTCGCCGTCTTGGCCAGCCTTCAAAGCGTCGTCAAACGCGGCTTGCACCTGCTCTGGCGGCTGCACGTTTTGGATGTTCACCGACGAGATCAGGATGCCCGTTTTGTACAGATCAAGCTGAGCCTGCACGGATTTCACGATATCGCTGGCGATGCTTTCGCGCTTTTCGTTCAGCACCACATTCATGCTGCCCTTGCCCACCACCTCGCGCACCGCAGATTCCGCTGCCATCACCACGGCTTCCTGCGGATTCACGTTCATGAAAAGGAAATCGGCGGCGTCTTTGATGCGGTACTGCACCACAAAGCGAACATCCACGATGTTTTCGTCTTGCGTGAGCATGGAAGAGTCTTTGAGCCCGGTGTTTTGCACCACCGAATTGCGGCCCACTTCCACGCTGCGCGTTTGGCTCACGTTCACCACCTCGTGGCGCTCAAACGGGTATGGCAGGCGCCAATTGAAGCCCGCGCCCACGATGCCGCCAGCTTCCAGGCCTTTGAATTTGCCAAAGCGCGTGATCACGCCCTGCTGGCCCTCTTGCACCACGTAAAACCCAGTGCCGAGCCAAATCAAACCGGCCACGCCGAGCACCACACCGATGCCGATGCCCGCCGCTTTGCCAGAAGGCGGCTGCATGCCGCCACCTTGGCCGCTGCCATCGCCACTGGGGGGCGGATTGCCGCCGTTGTT
>JAAFHN010000429.1:1791-3189 GCA_013298415.1 Comamonadaceae bacterium | reverse complement strand
GTGCTGCCCGTGATCCGACCGAACACACCTAGGCGCAGCGCAGCAGCGAGCGTGAGGTCGTTTGGCGAATGGTGTACGGCATGGTTCGCCCAAAACCAGCGCACGCGGTGCGATGCGCGGTGAAACCAGTAGTAGCAAAACTCTTGGCCGAGGAAGAGCAGGGCAAAGACGAGCACGCCATTGAGGGGGATGGTGGCGATGCGGTGCTCCCAGGCCCACTGGCCGAGCGGCGCAGCCAGGCTGAGCGGCACAAAAATGCCGAAGGCCGTGCGCGCTGCCATGTTGAACATGCTCACGCCGTAGGAGCCCCAGTCGTAGTTGCGGCGCTTGTGGTGCAACACCAGCGCCTCCACCAAGGCGCAAACCAAGGTGATGCCCAGGGCAGAAAGGAGAACGAGTTTGATCATGACCCATATCCTACGCAATGCGTATTGTTTTCACAAGGAAGTCAGCAGTAAATCAAGGTAAAGCCTGCGTAAAATGAGCTTCATGTCAAACGCAATGCTGATGAACCCAGCCAACACGGGCGCAGCCGATGATGTGGTGGCCCTTCGGCGCGGGGTGCTGCGCCTGGGGCGCAAACTGCGCGCCCAAGGCCCCGCCGAGGGCGGGCTGAACCCGAATTGGCTAGGAATCTTGGCGCACCTGGCCATCGAAGGCCCGAGCAGCCCCGGCGAGATTGCCCAAGCCGAGGCGCATCAGCCGCAATCGCTTACCAGAGCATTCGCGGAGCTGGAGCAGCGCGGCTGGATCACCCGCAGCAAACACCCCAGCGATCAACGCAAACTGAACCTGAGCATCACCCCAGCAGGCGTGCTGGCCCTCAAAGCCGACGTAGAAAGCCGCGACGCTTGGCTCACTCAAGCGCTTGCCTCACTCACCCCGGCAGAACGCCAACTGCTGGCCATCGCCGGGCCACTGATGGAAAAGGTGGCGAGGGGTTGATCGTTTGGCGAGGCCGGGGCAATTTTGAACGCGAAGGGCGCGAAAGGGTCGCAGAGTTCGCAAAATGGGCAGCCAAAAGATTTTTTAATATGACTTTGCGCTTTTTTCTCGGTGAAATCAACATCTAATGCTACGCTTATTGTAGCGTCACACATCAAAACTTTGGCTGCTTTTTTTGCGAGTTTTGCGTTCTTTCGCGCCCTTTGCGTTCGGCTGTCCCTTCCCCGTGGGTCTAAATCACTTCACCTTAGCCGGATCGCGGAAGATGCCCCAGACGATGTTGGCGGGCTGGATGTGTTTGCGCCAGGCGGCGTTCATTTGATCCAGCGTCACGGCTTTGAACTTCTCGTCGTTTTCAAGTGCCGAGTTCCAGGGCGTGCCGTATTCCATTTGCCAGTTGAGTTGGCTCTGGGCAAAGCCATCGCCTGAGCGGCTGCGCACGCGGTCGGCCAG
>JAAFHN010000429.1:0-1781 GCA_013298415.1 Comamonadaceae bacterium | reverse complement strand
GTGTTGCGGGCTTTGTCCAGCTCCGCTTGGGTGAAGCCTTTGTCGAGCGAGGTGGCGAGTTCTTCTTTCAACACAGCCTCAGCGCGCACCAGGTTGTCAGGGTTCACATCCACGTCCATGCTGAAGCTGCCGTTGACCTCGCGGGTGCTGAAGCCCACGCTGGCGCTGGCACCATAGGTCAGGCCGTCTTTTTCGCGCATGCGATCCCACAGGCGCGAGCCGGGGCCGCCGCCAAAGGCGCGGGTGGCGAGCAGCAAGGGGTAGGTTTCGGGATCAAACTGCTTGAGTGCAACGTTCAGCTTGGTGTCGATGCTGGCGTTGGCTTTGTCGGGCGTGGGATAGACGAGACGGGTGGCGGCCAGCGGCGTGAGTGGGCGAGGCACACGCGCATACGCCTTTGATGCCTTCCAGCCATCAAAGGCTTTGCTGACCATGGCTTGCACTTCTTTGGGGTCCATGGGGCCGAGCAGGCTGAATTGCGCGTTTTGCGAGCCGTAAAAGCGTTTGTAGAACTCGCGGGCTTGCGCCACCGTCACCGCTTTGGCAGAGGCCAAAGCCGCATCCAGGGTCTGGGCGTGGCGCACGTCGCCTGCGGGGTAGGGGTTGCCGTAGCGCTCCCACTCGTTGCCGCTCTTGGTGGTGATGTCTTTCGCAGCACCTTCCACGCCGCGCAGCCACGCGGCTTGCACTTCTGAAAACTCTTTTTCAGGGTGAATGGCATCTTTCAGCACGTGGGCCATCAGCTCAAATGCCGCAGCGAAATCGGCTTTCTTGGCCGTCAAGCTCACTGTGCCGCCCTCCACGCCCAGGCCAAACTGCGCCTGTGCGCCCAGCTTGGCAAAGGCATCGGTGATTTGCTGGCGCGTCATCTTGCTCGTGCCGTGCGTCAGCAAGGCGGCTGCCATTTGCGCGGCGTGTGTCTGCCCTTTGAGGCTTTCCGCATCGCCAAACTTGAGCATGAACTGTGCTTTGACCACATCGCCGCGCACGGGCTTGTTCAGCACCGCCGTCTTGATACCGCCGGGCGTGGTGTGCATCACGGCGGTTTTCTCCAGATTGGGCAGCGAAAAGTCGAAGGCCACAGAGCTTTCGCCCTCGGCTTTCAGCGCAAAGCCTTGCATGTAGGCGGCCACGTCGGCGAGCTTGGGGTCAGGCGTTCGCTCGGGCTTCTCGGTCGGGATCAGGGTGCCAAAGGTGCGGTTTTCGCGCTTCAGGTAGGTGGTCGCAACCCGGTTCACGTCGGCCAAAGTCACGGCCTTCAAGCGCTCGCGGCTCACAAACACGGCTCGCCAATCGCCAAACACCTCCATCGAAATCGCACCATTCGCAACTGCCGCCGCGTTCGCAAACGCCAGCTCGTTGGCTTTCACAAGCTTGGTTTTGGCGCGCTCAAACTCCTCAGCGGTGATCGGGTTTTTGGCCAAACCTTCCACGATATCCAGCACGATTTTGCTGCGGGCTTCGCCGTCATCGGTGGGCGACAAGGCCGCGCCGAAGAAGAAGGTGTTGCCCTCGGTGCGGCTGAACGGCACGGCAAACACGCCTTGGGCAAGCTTGGCTTCTACGAGGGCCTTGTGCAAGCGGCCCGCAGGCGCGTCGGCCAGCACGTTGGCCAAAATGCTGAGCGCATGCGTGTCAGGGTGCAGGGTGGGCGGCACGTGGTAGCTGGCCGCGATCAGTTGCACGGGCGCTGCTCGGCGCACGATCACATTGCGCTCGCCGTCTTGCACCGGCTCCAACGTGTAAGTGAGGGGGATCGGCGCGGCGGGCTTGGGAATGGG
>JAAFHN010000012.1 GCA_013298415.1 Comamonadaceae bacterium | reverse complement strand
AGAGGGCGTGTCTAAGCGCTGCGCTGCGGTGCCCAGCAGCTTCCAGTCTTTTTGCGCCTTGGGCTCGGTGACGGCAGGTGGCGTGTTGGCCGCTTGCGAGGCCAGCTGGGCAAAGCTCATTTGCTTGCCCGAAGCATGCGAGACAAAGCCGCCTTTGGTTTGCAGCTCCGCAACTGGCAGCTTCCACTCCAGCGATGCGGCGCCCAGCAGCGAGCCACGTGCAAACGCGGCCGCCTGACGCAGCGGCCCCCATGCATCGGCCACGCTGGAGGAGCCTCCGGTGGCGTTCACGCCCAACTCGCGGGCGACCTTGCCCACCACCCACTTGGCGGCTTTGCTGCTGCGGGTTTCGTCGTCTTTGGGATGCAGCGGCAAGCCGCCCACAAACATTTCCACATTGCCGTAAATCTTGTCTGGCCCCGCTTGCTGCAAGCGCACCTGATCGAGCGACACATCCAGCTCTTCGGCCACAAGCATGGCCAGCGCCGTGTGAACGCCCTGGCCCATTTCGCTTCGGGGCATGGCCAGCACCACATGGTTGTCGGGCGTGATCTTGAGCCAGCCGTTCAGGCCCACCTCGCCTTGAGCAGGCCGCATCAAATCGCCGGTGCCTTTACGCGAACGCTGAGGCAGCATGCCCCAGCCCACCACCAGCGCACCCGTGGCCGCCGCGCCGCCAATGATCCAGGTGCGGCGCTTCATGCTGCCACCTCGGTCGACTGGCCCGACGCGCGCTTGATGGCGCGGCGCACGCGTTGATAAGTGCCGCAGCGACACAAATTCGTCATCGCTTCTTCAATCTGGGCATCGGTTGGCTTGGGAAACTTTTCCAAGAGCGCGGCTGCGGCCATCAGCATGCCGCTTTGACAGTAGCCGCATTGCGGCACTTGCTCGGCAATCCAAGCGGCTTGCAGCGGATGAGGTTTTTCGGGCGTACCGAGTGCTTCGATCGTCTGAATGCGCTTGCCCACCACGGATTGCACTGGCGTCACACAGCTACGCGTGGCCACCCCGTCGACGCGCACCGTGCAGGCCCCGCAGGCGGCAATGCCGCAGCCAAACTTGGTGCCCGTCATGTTGAGCACATCGCGCAGCACCCACAGCAAAGGCATGGCCGGATCGGCATCCAGTTGCACCGCTGCGCCGTTGATTTTCAGTTCCATCGGCAAGCTCCTATCGAAGCCGCAATATAGCGGCGCGGGCGGGGGCGATGTGCTCGATTTGCTTGGCGTTTCTGCGGGGCGGCGGCCGGAGCAGCCGATAGACGCAAATGTCGCGAAGGCTTCGAAAAGACGCAAAAAGCAGCCTGGGAAGGGTTTTTGCGAGCGCCGGGGCGTATTTTTCCAGTAAATCAGCGCTCTGTCCCTATATTCATTGCCTTTATTGCTATCTTTTTTGGATTTTCACAAAACTGATCGCTGCACGCTTCGGCTGCCTTTTGCGCCTTTTGCGAAGTTTTTGCGTCTTTTGCGTCCTCGGCTGCCCTCGGCTCCCTGCGCCCCCGACAATCCCCTGCATGGCATGGATCACTTTACAAAATGCGCACTTGGGCTTCGGCCATGTGGCGCTCTTAGACGGCACTGACTTTGCGCTGGAGCAAGGCGAGCGCGTGGGGCTCATTGGGCGCAACGGCACGGGCAAGTCGTCGCTGCTCAAGATACTGGCGGGGATCGACAAGGCAGACGACGGCGAGTTGAAGCACCAAGGCGGCGTGCGGATCGCCTACGTGCCGCAAGAGCCTGAGCTTTTTGCCGACGAATCGGTGTTTGATGCGGTCAAGCGCGGCCTGGCAGAGGTCGTCAAGATGGTGGACGACTACACCTCGGGCGAAGGCGACATCGACGCACTCCACGCCGCCATTGACTCGCAAGACGGCTGGACGTGGGAAAGCCGCGTATCAGACACCTTGCAGCGTCTTTCGCTCAACGGCGCGTTGCAGATCTCGGCGCTGTCCGGCGGCATGAAAAAACGGGTGGCCTTGGCGCAAGCGCTCGTGCAGCGGCCCGATGTGTTGCTGCTTGATGAGCCCACCAACCACTTGGATTTGGATTCCATCACCTGGCTGGAAGAGCTTTTGATCGCGTTCAAAGGCGCGATCATCACCATCACGCATGACCGAGCCTTCCTCGACCGCGTGGCCACCCGTATCGTGGAGCTGGATCGCGGACAACTGCGCGGCTATCCAGGCAATTTCGCAAGCTACGAAGGCATCAAAGAGCGCGAGATGGCCGACGAAGCAGTCGTGAACGCGAAATTTGACAAGCTCTTGGCGCAAGAAGAGGTGTGGATCAGACGCGGCGTGGAAGCCCGCCGCACCCGCGCCGTGGCCCGCATTGAGCGGCTCGCCGTGATGCGCAACCAAGCGGCCGAGCGGCGCAAAGCCCAAGGCAGCGTGAACTTTGCACTCGATGCCGGCAATCGCAGCGGCAAGATCGTGTGCGACATGGAGCACGTGAGCAAATCCTTTGAATTGCCGGGTGGTGGCCGCAAAACGGTCGTGAACGACTTCTCCGCCACCATCATGCGCGGCGACAAAATTGGCCTGGTCGGCCCGAATGGCTGCGGCAAAACCACCCTGCTCAAAATGATTTTGGGCGAGCTGGCTCCTGACGCTGCCGCGCCCCACACGCCAGACAACGCCATGCCCAAGCTGCGCCTGGGCACACAAATCTCCGTTGCGTACTTCGACCAAATGCGCGATGCGCTCGACCCCGAAGCCACGCTTGAAGACTTCATCAGCCCCGGCAGCGAGTGGATCGAGATTGGCGGCGCGAAAAAACACGTGCGCAGCTACTTGAACGACTTCCTCTTCAGCCCTGCGCGCAGCCGCTCGCCCGTGAAAAGCCTCTCCGGCGGAGAACGCAACCGCCTCTTGCTCGCACGCCTCTTTGCCCGGCCCGCCAACGTGCTGGTGCTGGACGAGCCCACGAATGACCTGGACATCGACACGCTCAGCCTGCTCGAAGAACTGCTCGACCAGTACACGGGCACCGTCTTCTTGGTCAGCCACGACCGCAGATTCTTGGACAACGTCGTCACCAGCCTCATCGTGAACGAATCCACTCCCGAGCGCTCAGGCCAGTGGCGCGAGTACGTGGGCGGCATTGAAGACTGGCTGATCCAATCCAAACGCGCTGGCGGCGCGGGAGCCAGCAGCGCTAAGGGCAGCGCCTTTGCTACATATTCAATAGCATCAAGTGTTGTAAATACTAGGACAGAGTGGGTAAATGACGTAAAAAACGGCTCTGCGGGCACCCAAAATGCCTCCCCAGGCCCCGCTGCGGCTCAAACCAGCCAGCCCAGCCCGCCCAAACGCAAGCTCAGCTACAAAGAGCAGCGCGAAAAAGACGCCATCCCCGGCCAACTCGCTGGCCTGGAAGCCGAACAAAGCAGCATCCAAACCCAGCTCGCCGACGGCACCCTCTACGCCACCGAGCCCGCCGAAGCCACCCGGCTCGCCCAACGCAGCGCCGAAATCGACGAAGAAATGCTGCACCTGATGGAGCGGCAGGAGGCGTTGGCGGGTTGATCGGGTTTGTCGAAACCACCGCGCCATGCTCTAAGCTTCAACCCAGAACCCTTTGATTTGAGGAGTTGAGGAATGCGAACACTTGTTTCTGCGGGGCTGATTGCGGCCATCTCGCTCGGCAGCGCTGCCGTCCAAGCGCAGCAGCGCACCCTGGTCGTGTCTGCCTTTGGCGTGAGCCAAGACGCGTTGCGGAAGCATTTGTATGCGCCGTTTGAGGCCAAGTGTGGCTGCAAGGTTGTCGTGCAAACCGGTAACAGCGCGGATCGCTTGGCCAAGATGGAAGCGCGCAAGGGCAACCCTGAGATTGACGTGGCGGTGCTGGCCGATTTCACGGCACTCGAAGCGGCGCAAAAGGATCTGATTGAGCCGGTGGACGTGGCCAAGCTCAAGAATTACGCCAAGCTCTACGACATTGCCAAGAACCCGATTGGCAACAACATGGGTGTGGGCTACACGGCCTTTGCCACCAGCATCGTCTACCGCACCGACAAGGTGAAAGTCGATTCCTGGAAAGACCTGTGGAAGCCCGAGCTGAACAAGCGGCTCGCGCTGCCCAACATCACCACCACGCAGGGGCCGACCTATTTGCTGATGGCTGACAAGGCTTGGGGCGGCACCACGCCGGATTTCGCGGTGGGCATCCAAAAAACGGCGGACATCAAGGCTGGCGTGGTGACGTTTTATGAGCGCTCGGCGCAGATCGTGCAGCTCTTTCAGCAAGACGAAATTCACGCCGCCGTGGTGGGCCGATTCAACTGGCCGCTGATCAAAAAGCTCAACATGCCGATCGCTTGGGCCACGCCCAAAGAAGGTGTGACGGGTGGGATGAACGTGCTGGTCGTCACCAAGGGCGGCAAAAACAAAGACTTGGCCCATGCCTTCATCGATGAGTGGCTTTCCACCGAGGTGCAAACCAAGCTCGCGCTCGATTTGATCGACAGCCCCGTTAACAAAGAAGTGAAGCTGCCGCCCGAGGTGGCCGACAGCCTGACCTACGGCGAAAAGACCATCGCCGCCATCAACCGCTTGACGCCCACGCAAACCTTGCTGCATCGGCAAAAGTGGCTGAGCGCTTGGAACGCTAAGGTGGCAAGCAAGTAGGCGCCCATGTTTGACCACAAACCCACGGGCTATGCGCTGGCTGCGCCTGCGGCCTTGGTGGTGGCTGCGGTGTTTGTGTTGCCGATTGCGCTGCTGCTCTCGGGCGCGTGGCGGCTGGAGGCAGGCGCTTGGGGCTTTGGCCGATTTGCGGAGTTTTGGGCCGAGCCGATCCACCGCGAGGTGTTTTGGCGCACGCTGCGCTTGGGCGCGTGGGTAACTCTGGCTTGCGCGGTGCTGGGCTACGGTGTGGCGCTCTATTTGGTGAGCCTGCCGAAAGCGCAGCGCAGCGGCTGGATGGGGCTCTTTGTGCTGCCGCTGATGATCTCGCCCGTGGCCCGCACCTATGCGTGGATCGTGATTTTGGGCCGCACGGGCATGGTGAACGCCGCCTTGGTGGGCAGCGGCTTACTGGCCGAGCCTGTGCCGATCTTGTTCACCGAAACCGCAGTGTTCATTGGCCTCGTGCAGCTCTTTTTGCCGCTGATGGTGCTCTCGCTCGTGAGCGCCTTGGAAAACCTGCCCGGCGAAGTGATCAGCGCGGCGCGGGTGCTGGGTGCGAGCTGGTGGACGGTGTTTTGGCGCGTGGTGTTGCCGCTTTCCAAAGAAGGCTTGGTGATTGGCGGCACGCTCGTGTTCACAGGCGCAGTGACGGCCTACATCACGCCAGCAGTGCTTGGTGGCAGCAAAGTGCTGATGCTGGAGACCCTGCTGTACCAAAAAGTGAATGTGGCCAATGACATTGCGAGTGCCAGCGTGATTGCAGTGATTTTGGTTGCGATGAGCTTTGCTTCCCATGCGCTGCTCAAGCGTGTTGCAGGTGAAAAGCCCCGTTAAGCATGACGACCGAACAGCGCACCTCAAATTCCGTTCGCCCTGCGCATGCCTGTCCTGAGCCTGGTCGAAGGGCCGGAGGGCTCGGCGAGTGCTTCGACTGGCTCAGCCCGAACGAAAATGCTTGCGGCAATGGCTGCACTGGCGGGTCGGCATGAAAGCCCTGGGTGCCACCGTGTTGGCCGCCGCTTTGCTGTTCTTGCTCGGGCCGTTTGTGGTGATTGCACTGGCGGGTTTGAGTGCGGGCGAAACACTGGCGTTTCCGCCGCAGGGCTTGAGCTTTCGGTGGATTGAAGCGGTATTTGCGATGGAGGGCTTTCGCGCAAGCTTTTGGCTCTCTTTGCAGTTGGCGATTGGTGCAACCGCATTGGCGCTCGTGCTCGGCGTGCCTGCTGCCTACGCCTTGCAGCGCTACAAGCTGCCAGGGGCCGATGCCGTGCGCAGCTTGGTGCTAGCGCCTGCCATCGTGCCCGGCATCATTGCGGGCTTGGCGCTGATGCGGCATGCGGTGGTGCCGCTGAATGTGCCGGTGGTCGCGGCACTCTTTGCGGGGCATGTGGTGCTGGTGCTGCCTTATGCGGTGCGCGTGGTCACTGCCAGCCTTTCGCATTTGCGCGTGGATGTGGAAGAGGCCGCGGTGCTGCTGGGCGCGAGCCGCACGCAGACTTTTTTCAAAATCGTGTTGCCCAATGTCTCTCAAGGCATCGTGGCCGCGTTCATTTTGGGCTTTGTGACGAGCTTCAACCAAGTGCCTGTAAGCCTCTTTCTCTCCGGCCCTGGCATCAGCACCCTGCCTGTTGACATGCTGGGCGCGATGGAGTTTGTGTACGACCCGTCCATTGCCGCCATTTCCACCCTGCTGGCGCTCTTGAGCATGGCGGTGGTGCTGCTTGCCGAGCGCTTGCTGGGCTTATCGAAATACGTTTGAGATGTCTGCATTTTTCGCGCTTGAATCGCTCACGCTCCACTATGGCAAAACCCTGGCGGTGGATGCCTTGTCGCTGCGTTTGGAAGAGGGCAATACCTTGGCGCTGCTTGGGCCTTCGGGTTGCGGCAAAACGACCACCATGCGCGCAGTGGCGGGCTTGCTGAAACCCAGCAGTGGCCGCGTACATTTGGCAGGCCGCGACATCACCGCGCTGGCCGCCAACAAACGCGAGGTGGGCTTGGTGTTTCAAAGCTACGCGCTCTTTCCTCACTTGAGTGCTTGGGACAACGTGGCTTTTGGCCTCCAGCTGCGGGGCGTGGGCGCAGCCGAGTTGAAGCAGCGCGTGAGCGAAGCGCTTGCAATGGTGGGCCTGAGCGAACTCGCAGCGCGCATGCCGCGAGAGCTATCCGGCGGGCAGCAGCAGCGTGTGGCTTTGGCGCGCACGGTGGTGGTGCGGCCCAGGCTTTTACTGCTCGACGAGCCTTTGAGCAACCTCGATACCCGGCTGCGCTTGGAGATGCGCAGCGAACTGAAGCGCTTGCAGCGCCAGCTCAACATCACGATGGTGGTGGTGACACACGACCAGCTGGAAGCCCTGGCGCTGGCCGACACGGTGGCCGTGATGCATGCGGGCCAGCTCGCTCAACTCGGCACACCGCAGCAGGTGTACACCCAGCCCGCCAGTGAGTTTGTGGCGCGCTTCATGGGCATGGACAACGTGGTGGCCGCTTCTGCTCTGGGCCTGAGTTCTGCAAAAGCGTTTGCTTGGCGGCCCAACGCGGTGGTGCTGGGCAGGGGGCAGCATCAAGGCACGGTGATCGGCGCGAGCTATTTGGGCGATGCGATGGAGCTGCTGATTGACTCGATTTTCGGGCCGATCAAAGCGCAGGCAGCGGCAGATGCGGCTTGGCGCGTGGGCCAGCAGATCGCGTTTGATTTGCCGCTGGAACGCGGTGTGGCTTTGCAGGCATGAGCAGCCCGAACGGTCAGAGGTTACGTCGCCGAGTTTGGCTCGACACCGACATGGGGTTTGATGACCTCGCCGCGGTGCTCATGTTGCAACACGCTGCGAATGTGGAAATCGCGGGCATGAGCCTGTGTGCGGGCAACGCACCGCTGCCCGTGGTGCGGCGCAGCGCGGCACTGGCTGCCGCTTGCTTTGGCTGGGCGTTTCCGATCACCGCTGGGGCCGGCGCGGCCTTGAACGGAAGCTCAGTGACGGCCCAGTCGGTGCTGGGCGAAGATGCCATGCGATCCGCCGGTTTGGGCTTGGGCGATGTGGTGAAAACCGAGCTGGCCGAGATCGCTGACGCGGAGTTTCCACTGGCGGAATTGGCGGAATCGGCGGAGTCGGTGGAGGTGCTTGCCCTCGGCCCGCTCACGAATTTGGCGCGCTGGATGCAAGCACCCGCATCGAGACAGCGCATCGCCAGCATCACCTGGATGGGCGGCAGCGCCGGGCCGGGCAATCACACGGCGGCGGCGGAATTCAATGCGTTTGTGGACCCAGAAGCTGCGCAAATCGTGATCGCTGAAGCGGCAAAAGTTGGCATCCCCTTCAAGATGGTGGGCTTGGATGCCTGCCGCCAGGTTCGCGTGCGTGCGGCAGATGCAGCCAACTTGCGCGCCATCGGCACGCAAAAAGCCGCCTTGCTCGCGGATCTGCTGCTGGGCTATGTGCGCATCCCCGATCCTTCCGGGCAAAGCCCGATGAGCGTTTATGACCCGACCGCCGCCGCGCTCTGGCTGCAGCCCGAACTGACCACGTGGCGGCCTGCTTGCGTCGATGTGGAGCTGGTAGGCCATCACACCCGGGGCATGACGGTCTGCGAATTTCGCGTGCCGCGCAAGGCTCAGGCGAATGCAGAGGTGGCGGGCGCGGTGGATGAAGCGGCCGTGCGGGCGATGGTGTTGGCAGCGCTCGCCGCAGCGAGCAGCTAGCCGCAGATCAACCCTCAGCCCAAGGGCTTTTGCGCACCAAGCCAGGTACAGGCTTGCGACGCGGCTTCGCTGGCGGTTTGCATGGCCTGAGGCAACAATTCGCCTCTGAGCAAGGCCGCGCAGAACGCACCGCAAGACGTGTCGCCTGCGCCTGTGGTGTCCACCACGTTCACAGACGGTGCCGTGGCTTGCGCCAAAGCGCCTTCGTGCCAGGCCATCGCGCCTTGCTCACCCAGGGTAGCGATCACGCTGCCACCGCTGAGATTGGCGAGCGCTTCCAGGCCGTGCGGGAAGTTGTTGGCGGTCGGCCTCTCCGCACCCAAAAACTGCAAGCTGTCGGCGAGCTCGTGCTCGTTCACGATCAGCACATCGATCAAGCGCAGCGCATCCACGCCCAGCGCCGCAGCAGGCGCGTTGTTCACCACCGTTTGCAATCCCGCTGCTTTGGCCCGCGCCAGCATCAGCAGGGTCTCAGGCATGGGCAGCTCCATTTGCATCAACAGCATGTGGTGCTTGCGAAAATCCGCATCGCTGATTTGCTCAGCTCGCGCCAACGCGTTGGCACCCGAGGCCACGATGATCTGATTCGCGCCGTTTGCACCGAGTGCCACGCTCGCGCAGCCGGTGAGTGCATCCACGCGCGCCACGCCACTCACGTCCACACCCGCTTGCAGCACACCACGCAGAGCCACATCGGCGAGCGCATCTTTGCCCACCGCGCCCACCAGCGCCACCTGTGCGCCCGCGAGTGCTGCCGCATGCGCTTGGTTAGCGCCTTTGCCACCTGCGACGAGCAGGCTGTGCTCAGCCAGCAAGGTTTGACCCTCACGTGGCAGCGAGGCGCAGCGCAGCACCAAATCGACGTTGATGGAGCCAAAGACAAGCAACATGACTACGATCTTGCCATGCCCTTATCCCAGCACTTGATCGACGCCATTCACGCCATGCCCAAAGTGGAGCTGCATTGCCACTTGCTGGGCAGTTTGCGCAAGGAGACGTTTTTGCACTTCGCCAAGCGTGCCGCGAAGGCCGAATTTCGCACAGCACAAGGGATCTCCGAAGAAGAGGTGGCGGCGTTCTACACGCGCGGCGAAAAGCCTGTGGGCGTGTTGAAAGCCCTGCGCGCGCTGGATGCAGAACTCATCCGCGAGCCATCAGACCTGCACCGCATCGCTTACGAATACCTGCGCGATGCCGCGGCGCACCAGGTGCGCTACGCCGAAGTGTTTTGGAACCCCACGGGCACGGCGCGGGACTCGGGCATTGCCTACCCCGCAGCGCTCGATGCGCTGTGCACCGCGTTCGCAGATGCTGAAAATGACTGCGGCGTCGTGGGCCGCTTGATCCCCGCGATTGACCGCGAAGCAAGCCCCGCTGCCGCGCAAGAAATGCTCGGCTGGGTGCTCGCACACCGCAGGCCCGAGGTGATTGGCATCGGCATGGACTACCGCGAAGTGGACCGCCCGCCAGAATTCTTCACCCAAACTTACCTGGATGCCAAGCATGCAGGTCTCAAAACCACTTGCCACGCCGGTGAATTTGGCATGCCCTGGGTGAATGTGCGCACTGCGGTGGATGTGCTGCAAGTGGATCGCATCGACCACGGCTACACGGTGGTGGATGGTGTGAAACAGGGCGACCCCGGTTGCATCGATTTGCTGAAACGCTGCCGCGACAAAGGCATCGTTTTCACCGTGGTACCCACCAACAGCTACTACTTGCGCACTTCGTCCAAAGAGCGCTGGGCGCTGGATCATCCGATTCGTCAGATGCAAGCGTTGGCAGACATCGGCATCGCCATCCACCCCAACACCGACGACCCCACGCTCCACCACGTCACCCCAAGCCAGGCCTGGGCAATGATGCTGGAGCACTTTGGCTACGGCGTGGCGGACATGCGGCACTGGCTCGTGAACGGGCTGAACGCCGCATGGATTGACGAAGGCACGCGGCGCAAATGGTTGAATGAAGACTTGGCGGTATTTGACGGGCTCGTGACTGCGAGGCATTGAGTCAGCCCCAAGCAGCGCTGCCGCGCCAAAATGCGGTTCATGGCCGACTCAACTTTCTCCCGCTACCTTTCAATCCTCCAAGCGCCTGACGCAGACACGCAAGAAACCCGCGAATGGCTAGAAGCGCTGGACCAGCTTGCCGCGCATGGCGGGCCGGAGCGGGCACGGTATTTGCTGGATCGGCTGGCCGCGCGGGCGCGGGAATTGAAGCTCGGTTGGCTGCCGGAACTCGTCACGCCCTATGCCAATACGATTGGCGTGCGCGAGCAGCCGCCCTTTCCCGGGCATTTGGAGTTGGAGCAGCGCGTGGCGTCGATCCTGCGCTGGAATGCGCTGGCTCTTGTTGTGAAGGCCAACACGGCGCATGGTGAGCTGGGTGGGCACATCGCGAGCTATGCGAGTGCGGCCGATTTGTTTGAGGTGGGGTTCAACCACTTTTTTCGCGCTCGCACGGCAGATTTCGGCGGCGACCTGGTGTTTTTTCAGCCGCACAGCGCGCCCGGCGTGTACGCACGCGCTTACCTCGAAGGGCGGCTGAGTGAGCAGCAGCTCAATTTGTACCGCCAAGAAGTCACGGCCCAGCGCTTGGGCGTGCAGGGTTTGAGCAGCTATTGCCACCCTTACTTGATGCCTGATTTTTGGCAGTTTCCTACGGGCAGCATGGGGCTTGGGCCGATCAATGCGATCTACCAGGCGCGCTTCATGCGGTATCTGAGTCATCGCAGTTTGCTACTTAATTCGGAGCAACAAAGTGAATCAGTACTAGGACATAGCAGTGATATATCCTCAAAAACCCCCGCAGAGCGCCACGTGTGGGGCTATTTTGGCGATGGGGAGATGGACGAGCCGGAGAGCATGAGCGCGCTCACGCTTGCAGCCCGCGAGCGGCTGGATAACCTCACCTTTGTCATCAACTGCAATTTGCAGCGGCTGGATGGCCCGGTGCGGGGCAATGGGCGGATCATCGACGAGCTGGAATCGCTCTTTGCCGGCGCGGGCTGGCACGTGATCAAGCTCGTGTGGGGCGGCGATTGGGATGCGCTTTTCGATCTCGACGAGCGGCTCGACAACCCCGATCGCGGCGCGCTGATCCGCGCTCTCAGCCAAACGGTGGACGGCCAGTACCAAACCTATGCCGCCAACGACGGGGCTTACAACCGCCAGCACTTTTTTGGCCAGCATCCGGCGCTCGCCCGCATGGCCCAGGGCTTGAGTGATGCACAAATAGATCGTCTCACGCGTGGCGGCCACGACATGGTCAAAATCCACGCGGCCTACGCAGCGGCAATAGCCCACAAAGGCCAGCCCACGGTGATCTTGGCCCACACCAAAAAGGGCTACGGCATGGGCGCGGCGGGCCAAGGCAAGATGACCACGCACCAGCAAAAAAAGCTGGACCGCGATGCGTTGATCGAGTTCAGAGATCGCTTTGCGCTGCCGCTCTCAGACGAGCAAGCAGCGGATTTGCAATTCATTGGCCCGAGCGACGCGCAAGGCCAATTGACCGCAGAGGCCAAGTACCTGCGCGAGCGAAGAGCCGCGCTCGGCGGCTACGTGCCCGAGCGGCGCACCGATTGCGATGCCGTGACCGTGCCGCCTCTTTCAGCATGGGGCGAATTCGCGCTCAAGGCCGATGGCAAAGAGATGAGCACCACAATGGCCTTCGTGCGGATGATGGGCAATTTGCTGAAAGACGGCGCACTCGGCCCGCGCGTGGTGCCCATCGTGGCCGACGAGGCGCGCACCTTTGGCATGGCGAATTTGTTCAAGCAAGTGGGCATCTATTCAAGCGTGGGCCAGCGCTACGAGCCGGAGGACATCGGCTCGATCATGAGCTACCGGGAGAGCACGAGCGGCGTGATCTTGGAAGAAGGCATCACCGAAGCGGGAGCGCTGGCGAGCTGGACTGCGGCTGCAACCTCCTACAGCACCCACGGCCTGGCCATGCTGCCTTTCTACATTTACTACAGCATGTTTGGCTTTCAGCGCGTGGGCGACGCGATTTGGGCAGCGGCAGACGCGCAGGCACGCGGCTTTTTGATCGGGGCCACATCGGGCCGCACCACGCTCAGTGGCGAAGGCTTGCAGCACCAAGACGGCAGCTCGCATTTGATTGCCGGCACGATCCCCAACTGCAAAGCCTACGACTGCGCTTTCGCAGGCGAACTGGCCGTGGTGCTGGAAAGCGGCATGCGCGCCATGATGCAAGAGCAGCGCGACGGCTGGTACTACCTCACCGTGATGAATGAAAGCTACGCGCAGCCGAATTTGCCTGATGCAGCGGCTGAGGGCGTGCTGCGAGGTTGCTACTTATTCAGTAGCTACAAATGGCCAAAACAATTGGACAGTGGTCGGATTTCTCCTGAAAACGTGCTTAAACCCGATCGCGCCGAGCCGCCCCACCCCGTTCGCGCCGAGCCGCCCCACCCCGTTCGCCCTGAGCTTGTCGAAGGGCATCCGCCCGAGTCTTCGAGTGAAAAACACGTCACCCTGCTGGGCTCTGGCGCCATCCTGCCCGAAGTGATCCGCGCCGCAGAAACCCTGGCCAGCCGAGGCATCACCACGCACGTTGTCAGCGTCACGAGCTGGAGCGAGCTGGCCCGAGACGGCTTGGCCCACGAAGGCAGCGACGACCTCCCCTGGATCGAACGGATCCTCAATGAAACCCAAGGCCCCATCGTCGCCGCCACAGACTACGTGCGCGCCGTGCCCGAACAAATCCGCGCCTACTTGCCCCCTGGCCGCGACTACAAAACCCTAGGCACCGACGGTTTCGGCAGAAGCGACCAACGCCCCGTGCTACGGGAGTTTTTTGGCGTAGATGCGGCCAGCGTGGCGAAGGCGGCGGCGGAGATGTTGGGGTAGCGGGCACAACCGGATGGGCGACAAATATTCGCTGACAGCGAATTTTGTTCTCCATTGAGCAAGATTCTGCGCTACACTAACGCTGGGTTAGCAGAGATAACTGTCGTTTGATTGGGGCGCGAAAGCGCCCTGTGGGTTCGCAAGGGCCTGATTGTTCGTGCGAAGGGTGTCGTGGGCCAGTACCACGGGCATCGCGCGCGAAAGCCCATCCGGGACGACACCCGGATGGGCTTTGAAAGATATGGGGTTACCGCCGTTTTGCTCTGCTTGGTTGCGGACGACAGCCACGGAAAACGCATAGTGCGTTTTTTGTTTGGTGCAGCCAAGGAGGCTCTCATGAGAGAAGTCTTTCAAACTCCCAAGCGGCGGGGGTCGAGTAAGAAGGCAGGGATTTGGGTACGACCAAGCACGATCAAGACAGCGATTCTCTTGCTGCGCTTGATAGACGGACTGGTTCGCATCTTCAGCCGCCTGTTTTGACGATTCGATTCCCCCTTCTTTTCAAAATTGGAGCACGCATGTTGCATCGGGCCTTAAGGCTGCTGCGAACCTACCACCAGATGTCTCAAACAGATCTCGCAAAACGGCTCGGCATTTCCAGCTCCTACCTCAGCGAAATCGAAAAAGGCGAGACCAAAGTGGCTAGCCTCGACTTGCTAAACAGATACAGCGAAACGTTCAAGATGCCTGTTTCTTCCATCCTACTGTTCTCTGAGCAAGTCGAGCAAGGTACAAGATCCGGGGCAAAACTGCGTATTGCCTCCGCGGAAAAGATCATCCGTCTACTCGAGTGGATTGAGGGGCAACAAGATGTCCACGCGCAAGCCTAGACGCTATCCGCTCCACCAGTCTCCACTTTTTCGCGTTCTTGGCCAGTCACACTTAGCTCGCGCGCTATGCATGGATTGGCCACAAATCTGCGCGTTGGCTTCGGCGGGCATCTACCGGGTGTGGACAAACCCCAGTGGCCGGGAAATTCAGGAGCCTGTAGCCGAACTCAAGCGACTACATCTGCGAATTGGCGACCTGTTGGCAAAGATTGAACTTCCCGAGTACGTGTACTCGCAAAAGGGTCGCTCCTACGTCGACAACGCTCGCCAGCACCTGGGCCATACGCCGCTCTTCAAAACGGACATTCAAAAGTTCTACCCGAGCACGACCAGAAAAATGGTCTTTGCGATGTTTCGGGACGACTTCGAGTGCGCCGAAGATGTTGCATCCGTGCTGGCAGATCTCTGCTGCTACGAGCAGAAACATCTTCCGACAGGAAGCTCAATCAGTGGTCGGATCGCGTTTCTTGCGTCCAAGCGAATGTTTAACGCAATTGCCACCTTGGCGAAAGGTAAGGGCTGCAAGCTCTCCGTCTATGTGGACGACATCACTGTTTCAGGGCAAGGAGCAACAAGAACGCTGATGTCCGAGGTGCGCGGGATCATCCGACAGCACGGCTTCAAAACTAGGGAAGCGAAATCCAAAAGCTTCCCTGCGAGTTCAGCAAAGCCGGTAACTGGCGTGGTGATTTCGGGCAATGAGCTTGCCTTGCCAAACTTGCGACACAGGAAGATTTGGGATGCAAAAAAGGCCGTACGTGCCGCACAAGGGGCAGACAGAAAGGCCGCCGCCAGGAAGCTACAAGGCAGGATTGAAGAAGCCAAGCAGATACTTGGTCCGCTTCAGAGGTACCCGTTGGCGTGCCCCCAAATCCTAGAGATCGAAGCTGGCCTTCTGGAAGCCGACGCAGGCAAATTCGCCAGCAACGATGAAGTGAACGCAGTGTTTGCGAAGTATGGTGCCTAGCTTGTCGCATGTGCGCGGGTAGCCGCGGAGCGCATGCACTCATGGCTGGGTGTACGCACCATGAGTCGCGCTCGTTGGAAGTAGCCATGGCCGATGCAAACCAGCGCGACCCAAATCGGCGCAAGGCGTTGGTAGGTAGCATGGCCGCGCTTGGCAAACCGTAACACTATGTCGCACACCTTCACCGGTCCACTCCTCCACTCAGAAAAGCTCTTTCACATGCACTACGTTGACACCATCGCCATGCTCGCCATCTTGCAATACCTCGTTTTTGCGAGCCTCGTGGGCCGCGCTCGGGGCAAATATGGGATCAAAGCCCCGGCAGTGAGTGGCTCCGAGCCCTTTGAGCGTGTGTATCGCGTTCAAATGAACACACTCGAAATGCTGGTGGCATTCCTGCCCGCCATGTACGTGGCGGCGCGGTACTGGCCGGGTATCTACGTCGCGGGTTTGGGTGCCTTGTATCTGATCGGTCGGGTGGTTTACTACCGCGCTTACGTGAGCAACCCCAGCTCTCGCGCGCTGGGGTTTGCGATGAGCTTTTTCCCGGTGCTGACCTTGGTTTTTGCAGCGCTCGTTCCCGCTGTGCTGGGCAAGTCGGGGAACATCATTTTGGGTTGATTTTTCGGGGATGTCGGCTGTGGCGCGTTCTTTGGGGGCGATAGGCCGAAAATGCCCTGCCTTGCCCGATGCCGCAAAAAAATGAGCCGCGCTGGTAAGAAATGGTCGATGGGCGCGACTAGAGGGTTCTAGACCTCGTGTTTTCACCCGAAAGGACCCCGATGATGCCCCGTTCGCACTCCCGTACCCCCTTGGCCCTGGCCATGGCCGGCCTCGTCTGCCTGGCCGCTGCCAGCTCCGGCGCTTTGGCCCAGAGCGCGGCAGCGCCCAATGCCAACGATCCCAACCAGGTGCTCAACCAATTTGAGGCTACTTTTGGCAAGTTTGAGGGCTTTCGTCGCTCAGGTGCCAAGGGCATTTGCGCCACGGGCGAGTTCGTGGGCACGCCTGAGGCGCAAGCCCTGTCGGCCTCAAGCACATTCAGCGGCAAGGCCGTGCCCGCCATCATTCGGTTTTCGGTGGGCGGTGCCAATCCCAAGGCCCCAGACAACGCCAGAACGCAGCGCAACCTGGCCGTGCAATTCAACCTGCCAGGCGATGAGCGTTGGCAGCTGGGCAACATCTCCGCGCCGGTTTTTGGGGCCCGCACGCCCCAACAATTCGTTGACCTGCTTGCGTCGCGCCAGCCAGACCCTGCGACCAAGCAACCCGATCCGGCCAAGGTGCGAGCCTTTAACGACGCCAATCCAGAAATCTTGTTGCTGCCCCGACATTTGGCATCGCAGCCTGTGCCAGCCAGCTTTGCCGGCGTGAACTATTGGGGCGTTCACGGTTTTGGTTTTGTCAACGCCAGCGGTGCCAAACAATTTGGCAAGTGGGTCTTTGAGCCCATCGG
>JAAFHN010000620.1 GCA_013298415.1 Comamonadaceae bacterium | reverse complement strand
CTGCCCCTCAAGCTCAGCAAAAGCGACGCCAGCCCCGTGCGGGCGGTGCTGCGGAGTTTGGCTTGAGCACGTCGCGGGCCTTGCGCCCCAAACGCATCGCCATCATCGGCGCTGGCCCTGCTGGGCTGATGGCGGCGCAGGTGTTGGCTGAATCTGCGAGCGGGTTGCAAATCGATGTGTACGACGCGATGCCGTCTGTGGGCCGCAAGTTTTTGCTGGCTGGGCGCGGCGGCTTGAACCTCACGCATGCCGAAGGGCTGCCGCCGCAAGCTTTGGAGCGGTTTGCGAGCAGGTATGCCGAGCGGGCAGCCCAGGTACGCGAATGGTTGGGCGCGCTCAGCCCGCAACACCTTCGCGACTGGGCGGCCAAGCTCGGCGTGGACACCTTTGTGGGCAGCTCCAACCGGGTATTTCCTGTGGGCATGAAAGCATCTCCCTTGCTGCGCGCTTGGCTCAAGCATCTGAATGCGCTTGCCGTTCGCATCCACACGCGGCACCGTTGGCTGGGGTTTGACGCGGATGGCGGCCTGCGCATCGCCACGCCGGAAGGCGAGCAAACCATCGCAGCCGATGCCACGATATTGGCCCTCGGCGGCGCGAGCTGGCAGCGCCTGGGCAGCGATGGCGCCTGGGTATCCATGCTGCAGAGCCGCGGTGTGCGGATTGCGCCGCTTGCGGCTTCCAACTGCGGCTTTGAAGTGGCAAAGCCCTGGAGCGAACACCTGCGCCAATTCGCAGGCCAGCCGCTCAAATCCATTGCGATCCACACCCCAGGCTTTTCTCGCCAAGGCGAATGTGTGCTCACCGAACAGGGCCTGGAAGGCAGCCTGATCTATGCCGCAAGCGCCACGCTGCGCCGCCAGATCGAGGCCCAGGGCCAGGCCACGCTGCACATCGATTTGCTGCCCGCCAAATCGCTGGCCGAGGCGCAAAGAGAAGTGGCCCACCCGCGCGGCAGCAAAAGCCTTTCCTCACATCTCAAAAGCCGCCTGAACCTGCAAGGCCTCAAAGTTGCGCTGCTGCACGAGTTGCTCCCGAAGACAGCCATGCAAAACTCCGCCGAGCTGGCTCAAGGCATCAAAGCGCTGTCCATCACCCTGGCCCGCACCCGCCCCATCGATGAAGCGATCAGCACCGCAGGCGGCATCTCCCTCGAAGCCCTCAGCGCGGATCTCGAAATTCAAGCGCTGCCAAACGTATTTGCTGCTGGGGAAATGCTCGATTGGGAAGCCCCCACCGGCGGCTATTTGCTGAATGCCTGCATGGCCAGCGGCGTGGTGGCAGCGCGGGGCGTGCTGCACAAGCTCAAGGCAGCGCGCCATCCATTCGAGGCCGACTAAGGAAGCTCTGCAGAACCCTTTGTGGATCAGCGCGGGCCGCATCCGGGAGGCTCAGCTAGGCGAAAAGTGAGTCAAATAGCACTGCTATTTGCGAGCTTTTCAACAAGGCTGAGCGCCCGGAGGTGGCCCGCGATGGCCGCAAGGGGGTTTTGCAGAGCTTCCCTAACGGCTCTTGTGCGCCAAGATCAAATCCGCATCCAGCCGCTGCCGCGCCACCGGGATGCGGGCCACGATCACGTGGGCGATCTCTTCCTCGGCATACATGGGCTGAACCTGCGCAGGATCGGCTGGCTCTTCCTCGGTGGATCGGCGCACCTGGGCGCGCCAGCGAAGCAGTTCGCTGCCCACCAGCAAAAAGCGGGGCGATGCCCACACATCCGCCCAGGGCACCGGCCCAAAGCTTTTGCGAGGATCGCGGCTGACGAGGCGCAGCCCGCCCTCTTCCGCAATCAAATCAGGCTCTAAATCCAAGAGCGGCTTGATGCGCCAGCCCGAAAACCACAAAAAGGGCCAGGCGAGCACCACGAGCATCGCCACCACCCAGGGCAGAAGCAAGTGCAGGGGTGGCCACTTCAAATCGCCGCCGTTCCAAATGTTGAGCATCGCGCTGCCTGCGGGCCAAGCCACAACAGCAAGCGTGACCAGCGCGCTCATCCACATCGAGCGGCGCGCGGTTTTCAGCCGCCAGCGCATGTAGTGCTCAGTCGGCTGCAGCGTGTGCGGCAATGGCGGCAACGCAGGCGCAGCGCCTGAGCCAGGCGGGCCGGATTTGGTGTTGAAAAACGATGAGAGCATGCAGTAACAGGAGCGGATATGCCAAGGCAGCGCGCGCCATCCGCGGCTGTGAGCACAAACGTCTTAGCG
>JAAFHN010000201.1 GCA_013298415.1 Comamonadaceae bacterium | reverse complement strand
GAGAGCTGAAACCAATCGCGGCAGGTGATCCGATTGCCCGTCCAGTTGTGGAAATACTCGTGGCCCACCACGCTTTCGATGCCTGCGAAATCGGTGTCTGTCGCTGTGGCGGGGCTTGCCAACACGAATTTCGTGTTGAAGATGTTCAGGCCCTTGTTTTCCATCGCGCCCATGTTGAAGTCGCTCACCGCGACGATCATGAAGCGTTCCAAATCCAAGCTCAGGCCAAAGCGCGCTTCGTCCCAGGCCACGCTGGCAATCAGCGAATTCATCGCGTGCTCGGTTTTGTCGAGATCGCCTGCGCGCACGTACACCTGCAAGAGGTGGTCGCCACCCGCTCGGCTTTTGATGCGCTGCTCGCGGCAGACGAGATTGGCCGCCACGAGGGCAAACAAATACGAAGGCTTGCGGTGCGGGTCAACCCATTTCGCCATGTGCTTGCCATCTGGCAAATCGGCTTGCTCCACCAAATTGCCGTTGGACAGCAGCACCGGGTACTTGGCTTTGTCGGCCTTCAAAGTCACGGTGTAGAGCGCCATCACGTCTGGGCGATCCAGGAAAAAGGTGATGCGGCGAAAGCCTTCGGCCTCGCACTGCGTGAAAAACGCGCCTTCAGAGGTGTACAGGCCTGAGAGCGAGGTGTTTTTCTCGGGCGCACAAAGCGTGAAGATTTCCAGCTCAAACGCATCGGGCAGGTTGTCGAGCGTGAGCAAATTGTTCTCATGCTTGAAGCTCACGCCTTGGCCGTTCACGAGTACTCGGGCTAAGTTCAGCTCTTCGCCATGCAGCACGAGTGGCTGCGCGGCCACATCTGGATTGCGGCGCACCTCCATTTTGCTCAGCACGCGGGTTTTGGCCGGATCGAGATCGAAGCTCAGGTGAACGGCATCGATGAAGTAAGCGGGCGGCGCGTAATCAGCGCGGCGGACGATGGTGGGTGCGGTGTCGGTTTTGAACATCTTGTGGATGGAGGCTAGCGGCTTGTTGGGCCTGCTTTCAAGTAAAAATGGACATCTGTCCAGGTGTTTGTTGCATTTTATGCTACATAAAAAGTAGCATATCAATTGCGTTCGTCAGGCAAAGGAAGCGAGTTGTTTGCTGCGCGCTGACCGGGCAACCGCCTGTTGCCACTGCGGCTGAAACTGCCAAGGCCCAGTTTGATCAGCGGCTTAGCCCTTCGCGCACTCCGCCAAGTTCGATTCCACCTTGCGCAACTCGGCGGCGCGCTGCTCGTCACTCAAGAACTCGCGTTCGCCCTTTGCATTGATGCGCCCGATGCGATTATCCGATTTCAGCGCGGCCTGGTTTTGGGCTTGGGTGTCGCACGATGCCTTGCGTTTGGCCAGATTTGCCTCGTCTTCCACTTTGGTCTTCGCATCGTCTGCGGCTTTCTTTACATCTTCCGCTGCCGCTTTGGCTTTCAAGCGCTTTTCAAGCTCCGGATCTTTCCCCGCTATGCGCGGTGCGCTTGCCGCAGGCGCGGCAGCTGATGGCACTTGCGCTGGCGCAGAGGCCGAAGCCTTTGCTGCGCCCGCAAAAGCGCCACCTGGGCGTTTCAGAATATTTTTCTCAGGCGTATCGGGTGGTGGTGCCACATCGCTGAAGGTGCGATTGCCGCTGGAGTTGATGTAGACCCAAGCGTTTGGCGGGGCCACAGACTGCGCGAGCACGGCAGCGGGAAGGGGGCTCAGAGCCAAAATACAAGCAAACCAGGCACGCATGGTGAACGCCCCATCAGGCAGTGAGAAGGGGAAAAGTGTAGCGAACCGCCGAAAACGACGAGTTCGAAGCTTGCTCGCGTGTATACCGAGAGGCCATGCGGCTTGGGCACAATCGCGCATTTGGAGGCCTCTCACATGCGATTGCTTGGCACCGCGCTCACGTTTGACGACGTGCTGCTTGTTCCAGCCTACTCCAGCGTTTTACCCAAAGACACCTCGCTGAAAACGCGGCTCACGCGCCGCATCCAGATCAACCTGCCCTTCCTTTCGGCCCCGATGGACACGGTGACCGAAGCGCGGATGGCGATTGCCATGGCCCAAGAAGGCGGCATCGGCATCATCCACAAAAACCTCACGCCAAAAGCCCAAGCGGCCGAGGTGGCGCGTGTGAAGCGCTTTGAGGCGGGGGTGTTGCGCGATCCAGTCGTGATCACGCCCGGCCACACCGTGCGCCAAGTGATGGAGCTCAGCAAGCACCTGGGCGTGGGCGGTTTCCCCGTGCTCGATGGCGGCCAAGTGGTGGGGATTGTCACGAGCCGCGATTGGCGCTTCGAGGCTCGGATGGACGAGCCCGTGACAAGCATCATGACCCCGCGCGAAAAGCTCATCACCGTGCGTGAAGGCACCACGCCGACCGAGGCGCAGGTGGTGCTGCAAAAGCACCGCTTGGAGCGCGTGCTGGTGGTCAACGATGCGTTTCAACTCAAGGGTTTGATCACCGTCAAAGACATTTCCAAGCAAACGAACTTTCCCAACGCCGCCCGCGACGAGCATGGCCGACTGCGCGTGGGCGCAGCTGTGGGCGTGGACGCGATGGACCGGGTGGAAGCGCTGGTTGCGGCAGGGGCAGACGTGCTGGTGGTGGACACCGCGCACGGCCACAGCAAGGGCGTGATCGACACGGTGGCGGCTGTGAAAAAGCGATTCCCGCAAATCGACGTGATCGGCGGCAACATCGCAACCGGCGATGCCGCCAAAGCCTTGGCCGACGCGGGTGCAGATGCCGTGAAGGTGGGCATTGGCCCCGGCAGCATCTGCACCACCCGCATCGTCTCGGGCGTGGGCGTGCCGCAAATCCATGCGGTGGACAGCGTGGCCCAGGCGTTGGCCCACACCGATGTGCCCCTGATTGCCGATGGCGGTATTCGCTTCAGTGGCGATGTGAGCAAAGCGATTGCTGCGGGCGCAAGCTCGGTGATGATGGGCGGCATGTTTGCGGGTACTGAAGAAGCGCCCGGCGAACTCATCCTCTACCAAGGCCGCACTTACAAAAGCTATCGTGGCATGGGCAGCGTGGGTGCGATGCAAAAAGGCTCGGCAGACCGCTACTTTCAAGGCGATGCCACCGAGAGCGGCAACAACCCCAACACCGCCAAGCTCGTGCCCGAAGGCATCGAAGGCCAAGTGCCCTACAAAGGCTCAGTGCTGTCCACGCTGTTTCAGCTGGCAGGCGGGGTGAGAGCCTCGCTGCACTACTGCGGCTGCGCGAGCATCGATGAGCTGCGCGCCAAGGGCCAATTCGTGCAAATCACCTCCGCTGGCATCCGAGAAAGCCATGTGCACGACGTGCAAATCACCAAGGAAGCACCGAACTACCGAGCCGATTAGTCTCGAAATGGTGCCTGGCGCGCTGTCGGCGCGGACGGCTCAAGTGTCGGTTTAAGGATGGATGGATCAAGGCTTGGTGGCGAGTACTTTGCGGGCGCGTTTCGCTTGGCAGGAACTTTTCGCGCGGCCCAAACCGGCAGGAGCAGCGGGTTGCAACGCGCTGCTGATGCATGCGCGATGTGCAGGCCGGGCAATGCGAGGAGGATGTGCGGATTTGGCATGCGGCGATTTCAGCGGGTGCCTGAGACCTCGGCCAGCCTGAGCTGACGAAATGCCCAAGTGCGCGGCTGAATGGCCACAGGGGCGCGACGAAATCGATGATGCGACCTGCCCTTTTGAGGTGGATTTCGCAACCGTCACAGCGTCGTCACGGTCGCGCGGCGGGGCAGGCGTATAAAGCGGTTTTCATCCCCCCTCGGAGTCACTCATGGGCATCGTTTCATTTTTCAAAGACGCAGGCGAAAAACTGTTTGGGCACAAGCCTGAAGTGGCCGAGGCCGTGGCCGAGCCCAGCAACGAAGAAAAGGCTGCGGCAGCCAGCGCCGCCGCCAACGACGCGATCAAAGACTACATCCGCGCCAATGGCTTGCCTGCAGATGATTTGAGCATCGCGTTCAACCCGAGCGACTCGATCATCACCGTGACGGGGCTGGTCGCCGATCAAGAAACCCGAGAAAAAATCATCGTGTGCTGCGGCAACGTGCACGGCGTGGCAGGCGTGGCCGACGACATGACCTGCAACGAGCCCGATGCCCCCGCTTGCACCTTCCACATGGTGAACAAGGGCGACACGCTCAGCGCCGTGGCCAAAGCCGCCTACGGCAATGCCAACAAGTACATGGTGATTTTTGAAGCCAACAAGCCCATGCTCAGCCACCCCGACAAGATCTATCCCGGCCAAAACCTCATCATTCCCGCTGAAGCCTGAACCGGCACAGGAACGCGCTGACCGATTCAGCGGCACAATAGCCCCATGGCTGAAGCTGTTGAAAACCTGGTTCTTGAGCACCTGAAGCGCTTTCAGGCGGGGCAAGACCGCATTGAGCGCGACTTGAAAGAAATCAAGTCGCGCCTGTCGCAGCTTGAAATCGGCGTTGCTGGCATCCGGGGCGACGTCGCCCATGTGAGCGGCGATTTGGCGCGCCAACAAGTCAGCTTCGATGCGCTCTCAGACCGAATCGACCGCACTGAAAAGCGCTTAGAGTTGATTTGACCTGCCTTGATTTGAAAACGCCCGGCTTGCCGGGCGTTTTTTCGTTTGCTTGATCGCCACATGACCGAACCCAGCTCTCCCATCACCGCCACCCAGCGCGCCCCTGCGATGCGCTTCATATTGCTGGTGGTGTTGCTCGACATGCTGGCCATTGGCCTCATGGTGCCGGTGCTGCCGCTGTGGGTGGGGCAGTTTGTGCAGGGGCAAGATGCGCAGGCCTTTTGGTTTGGCGTGATTTCGTTTTGTTTTGGCATCAGCGCCTTTGTGGGCGGGCCGATTTTGGGCACGCTGAGTGATCGCTTTGGCAGGCGGCCCGTGCTGCTGATTGGCTTCTTCGGGCTAGCGATTAACTTTTTCATGACGGGGCTTGCGGGCAGCATGCTGACCCTTGCCATCGCGCGCCTCATCAGCGGCGGCATGCAGGCCAACATTGCTGTTGCCAACGCCTACGTGAGCGACATCACACCGCCCGAGCAGCGCGCCGCGCAGTTCGGCAAGCTGGGCGCGATGTTTGGCGTGGGCTTCATCTTGGGGCCGCTGGTGGGTGGCGTGGTGGGTGCGATTGATCTGCGCTACCCCTTCTTTTTGGGCGGCACCCTGGCCATCATCAACTGGCTCTACGGTTACTTCGTGCTACCCGAGTCGCTGCCCAAAGAGCGGCGCGAGCCGTTTTCTTGGGCGCGGGCCAACCCCATCGCCTCGCTGCACCGGCTTTTCACGCTCAAAGGCGTGGGCGGCACAAGCCTGGGCGTGTTGGTGGGTGCCCTGGGTTTAAGCGTGCTCGCGCAATTTGTGCTGCATTCCAGCTGGGTGCTGTACACCCACTTTCGCTATGGCTGGGACGTGAAAATGGTCTCGGCCTCGCTGGTGGTGGTGGGCATCTCAGCGGTGGTGGCGCAGGGCTTTCTCATCAAGCCACTGATCGCCAAATGGGGGCGGCGCAAGGTGGCGGTAGGCTCCATGGCATCTGGCGCAGTCGCGTTTTTGGCCTACGGCTTGGCCACCTCGGGTTGGTTGATGTTCGTCATCATTGCCTGCAACTTGTTTGCCTTTGCCAGCGCCCCTGCGCTCAACAGCATCATCAGCGAAGCCGCCGAGCCCAGCGAG
>JAAFHN010000002.1 GCA_013298415.1 Comamonadaceae bacterium | reverse complement strand
GGATGTGCTCAAGGTGGAGCACGTGATCGTGTGCGGGCACTACGGATGTGGTGGTGTGCAAGCGGCGCTGCAAGACCTGCGCGTGGGCTTGGCCGACAACTGGATTCAGCACATCCGCGATGTGCGAGATCGCCACGCAGGGCACTTGGAAGCCCTGCCTGAATCGGAGCGCTTGGCCAGGCTGTGCGAGCTGAACGTGATCGAGCAAGTCGCGCACGTGGCGCTGTCCACCGTGCTGCTCGATGCCTGGCAGCGCAAGCAGGCGGTCAGCGTTCACGGCTGGATTTACGGCATCCACGATGGCTTGGTGAAAGACCTGAAAGTGACCATGTTTGAAGAGGCCAGTGTGCGCAGAATCCGAGACAATGCGATTGCTGCATTGCAGCAAAATACTTGAGTATGTTTCCCCAACGCCTTGACTCCACGCTCGCCTACGACATCGCTCGCGCGATGTTGGATGGCTTCAACCGCCACTACACGCTGTTTCGCGCCGAATCGGCCAAGGCCAAGGCGCGCTATGAAGCGGCTGATTGGCACGGCCAACAGCGCGCGCAGCGCGAACGCATTGAGTTCTACGACTTGCGGGTGAAAGAAGCCGTGGATCGGCTGCAAGGCGAGTACGCGGCCGACCAGCAAGAAATGAGCGTGTGGAGTCAAGTGAAGCTGCACTACATCGGCCTATTGATCGATCACCACCAGCCGGAATTGGCCGAGACGTTTTTCAATTCCGTCACCACCAAAATCCTGCACCGCACTTACTTTCACAACGATTTCATCTTTGTGCGCCCTGCGGTGAGCACGGAGTACATCGAAAACACCGAGCCTGCCGCCACGCTCACCTACCGCGCTTACTACCCCACCCGCGACACGCTGCTGGCCGAGATTGAGCGCATCGTGAACAACTTCCAGCTGAAGCTGCCCTTTGCGCATTTGGCGCACGATGCAGCTTGCGTTCACGAGGCGATGCTGGCCCACATCGGCAGCCACCGCTTGAGCGCGAATTTCCAGTTGCAAGTGCTCTCTAGCCTCTTTTTCCGCAACAAAGGCGCGTATGTGATTGGCAAGATCATCAACGGCGACACTGAGCTGCCCTTTGCCTTGCCGATTCTGCACACGGCGAGCGGTGAGTTGGCGGTTGATGCAGCACTCTTTGGCGAAGACGATTTGCTGCTGCTTTTCTCATTCGCTCGCGCCTACTTCATGGTGGAAATGGAAATTCCATCGGCTTTTGTGCAGTTTTTGCACGCGCTCATGCCGCGCAAGCCGCGTGCTGAGATTTACAGCGCACTGGGCCTTGCCAAGCAGGGTAAAACACTCTTTTACCGCGAATTTTTGGATCACCTGCGCCACAGCTCAGACCGCTTTCGCATCGCACCTGGCATCAAGGGCATGGTGATGCTGGTGTTTGATTTGCCCAGCTTTCCCTATGTGTTCAAGCTCATCAAGGATTACTATCCGCCGCAAAAAGACACGACCCGCGAGATCATCAAAAGCAAGTATTTGCTCGTGAAGCAGCACGACCGCGTGGGCCGCATGGCTGATACGCTGGAATACAGCGACGTGGCCTTTCCCCGCGTGCGTTTTGACGATGAGCTGATTGCCGAAATCCAAAAATTCGCGCCCAGCCAGCTTGAGATTTCAGACCGCGATGGCGATGGGCAAATTGAGGTGATCTTGAAACACCTCTACATCGAGCGCCGCATGGTGCCGCTCAATATTTACCTGCAAGATTGCTTTGACGCGCCACCTGGCTCCAAAGCGAAGCGGCACATGGCGCATGCAGTGCTGGAATACGGCAACGCGATCAAAGACTTGGTGCGGGCCAACATCTTCCCCGGCGACATGCTTTGGAAAAACTTTGGCGTGACGCGGCATGACAAAGTGGTGTTCTACGACTACGACGAGATCGAGTACATGACCGACTGCAACTTCCGCCGCGTGCCCGCTGCACGCAACGAAGAAGAAGAAATGTCAGGCGAGGTTTGGTATTCCGTTGCCAAAAACGACGTGTTTCCCGAGACCTTTGGCCCGTTTTTGCTCGGCAACCCCGATGTGCGGGAAATTTTCATGCGCGAACACAGCGATTTGCTGGATGCAAAGTTTTGGCAAGACCACAAAGACCGCATCCGCGCAGGGCATGTGCATGATGTGTTCCCCTACGACGCGTCTAAGCGCTTTGGCTTGGCCCCTGAGCAAGAAGCCACTGTGCCCACCACCGACCTAGCCACCCCTTAGCCCCTAGCCCCAACCCCAGCCCCCAAACCTTCATTCCCCAACAAAGGAGCCTTCTCATGTCTGACCCCATCGTTATCGTTTCAGCCGCCCGCACGCCCATGGGCGCTTTCCAAGGCGATTTCACATCCCTTTCCGCCAACGATTTGGGCGGCGTGGCCATCAAGGCTGCGGTGGAGCGCGCAGGCATCGCGGGCAGCGATGTGAGCGAAGTGATTTTTGGCAACTGCTTGATGGCAGGCCAAGGCCAGGCGCCCGCGCGCCAAGCGGCCTTCAAAGCAGGCCTGGGCAAAGGCGTGGGTGCAGTCACGCTCAGCAAAATGTGCGGATCAGGCATGCGCGCGGCCATGTTTGCGGCCGACATGCTGCATTCAGGCAGCGCCGATGTGGTCGTGGCAGGCGGCATGGAGAGCATGACGAATGCGCCACACCTGCTGCTCAAAGGGCGCAGCGGTATCCGCATCGGGCACGACCGCGTGATGGATCACATGATGCTCGACGGCTTGGAAGATGCCTACGAGCCAGGCCGCGCGATGGGCACCTTTGCCGAGAGTTGCGCAGGCCACTACAGCTTCAGCCGCGAGGCGCAAGATGCCTATGCGATCGCGTCGGTGAAGCGCGCCCAAGCTGCGATTGCGAACGGCGGCTTCAGCGATGAGATCGCACCCGTCACCGTGAAGGGCCGTGCGGGCGATACGGTCATCAGCATCGACGAAGGCCCAGGCAAAGCCAAGCTCGACAAGATTGCAGGCTTGAGGCCCGCCTTCAAGAAAGACGGCACGGTGACCGCAGCATCGAGCTCCAGCATCAACGATGGCGCTGCCGCCTTGGTGATGATGCGCGCCAGCACCGCCGCCAAAATGGGCTGCAAGCCCATTGCCAAAGTGGTGAGCCACGCTTACCACGCGCAAGAGCCAGAATGGTTCACCACCGCGCCCGTGGGGGCCACGCAGAAAGCGCTCAAGCTCGCCGGCTGGAGTGTGGCTGACGTGCAGCTTTGGGAAGTGAACGAAGCCTTTGCGGTCGTGCCCATGGCGCTGATGAAAGAGCTCGGCGTGAGCCACGACATCGTGAACGTGAACGGCGGCGCATGCGCGCTCGGCCACCCGATTGGTGCAAGCGGCGCGCGCATCATGGTCACCCTGCTGCATGCCATGAAAGCCCGTGGAGTGACCAAAGGCCTCGCCACGCTCTGCATCGGCGGCGGTGAAGGCACGGCGATGTGCTTGGAAATGCCCTGATCGTTTGCTACTTTATTTGTAGCAGTAGATGTTTATTTCACTAGGACAGAGGGCTGATATCTCTTGAAATCACTCATCATCGGAGCCTCCAGGGGCATTGGGCTGGAGTTGGTGCGGCAATACCGCGCGGCAGGCTGGGCCGTGACCGGTACGGCTCGCGATGAGCCAGGCTTGGAGCGATTGAAGGGATTGGGCGCGACAGGCTTAAAGCTTGATGTGCTCGATGCGCAAAGCACAAACGGCTTGGCAGGTCAACTCAAAGGCATGGCTTTTGATGTGGTGGTGGTCAACGCGGGCGTGTTTGGCCCGCGCTTGGCCCCGCTCGACGTGCCCACCGCCGAGGAATTCGATGCGGTGATGCAAACCAATGTGCTCGGGCCGATGCGCGTGATTCCGCAAGTCTTGGCGGCGCTGGCCGCAGAGGCCAAGCTCGCCGTGATCTCCTCGCGCATGGGCTCGATCAGCCTGCGCGAAACCGCTGGTGCATCGCTCTACCGCGCCTCCAAAGCCGCGCTCAACTCGGTGCTCAAAGACGCGTCGCTCGAACTCGCTGGCAAAGCCATCTGCATCGCCTTCCACCCCGGCTGGGTGCGCACGGATATGGGCGGTAGCGGGGCCGACATCTCGGTTGAAGAATCTGTCTCTGGCATGCGCCAAGTGCTGGCTGGTCTCACGCATGCCGACAGCGGCGGCTACATCAACTACGACGGTAAGCGATTGACATGGTGAACTCCAACCCTAGGTCCGGACAGCCGCCTCCGGCCGACGAACCGCCTCAGCCACAGCTTCCGATCCCAAGCGCTGGCGGAGTCGACCCCGTACACCCGTTGGCAAAGTATGGAATCTGCGTTTTGCCCCACCGCGGCGGAATCTTGACCAACGAACTCATCAACGAGTTGCGCGACGATGGCCCTTATTGAAAGGTCTGCACAATGAGCAGACTTGAAATCGCGGAGTTCTTCGGCAGTTACCGCGATGCCTTCAACCGTTTCGACGGTGATGCCGTGGCCGACCTTTGGCATTCGCCGAGTGCGATTTGGCACACCGTTGGTCAAGGTGTGGGCGTGACGGCGTGGGCAGAAGACGCACGCATGCGCGACAACCACAGAGCCCTTTGCGAAATCTATGCGAAACGTCCTCCGCACTTGTGGAGTTTTGACGTGATCGAGCACTCGGCCATGGGTGAAGACCAAGCGTTTGCGAAGCTGAAATGGACTGCGACACAACCGGGCGGAGCCGTAGCCCAACACTTTCACACCGGCTACCTGCTCATTCGCACGAGTATGGGCATTCGAGTCGCGCACTGCATGCAATACGAAGAAAGATCCGAGAAACGAATCGAGCGCCCATGATCCTCTCTGAAGACCACATCGCCGTTCAAGATGCCGTGCGTGCCTATGTGCAGGCTGAGATTGCGCCCAAGGCGGCGGAATGGGACAAATCGCACCACTTTCCTAAGGCTGAGCTGCGGGGTTTAGCCGATTTGGGCTGCTACGGCGTAGCGGTGCCCGAGGCCTATGGCGGCGCGGGCCTGGACTACTTGAGCCTGGCGCTCATCCTGGAAGAAATCGCAGCGGGCGACGGCGCGACATCGACCATCGTGAGCGTGAACAACTGCCCGGTGTGCTCGATCCTGATGGCTTGGGGCAACGAGGCACAAAAGCAAAAGTACCTGAAACCGCTCGCGCGTGGTGACATGCTGGGTGCGTTTTGCCTGACCGAGCCGCATGTGGGCTCTGAAGCGAGCGGGCTGAAGACCACCGCCACACTGGACGGCGAGCATTACGTCATCAACGGCGTGAAGCAGTTCATCACCAGCGGCAAAAACGGCGACGTGGCCATCGTGATGGCGGTCACCGACAAAGCTGCCGGCAAAAAGGGCATCAGCGCCTTTTTGGTGGAAACCAAAACGCCAGGCTACGAGGTCGCTCGGATTGAAGACAAGCTCGGCCAGCATGCGAGCGACACTGCGCAAATTCGCTTTGAGAACTGCCGCGTGCCCGCAGGCAACCGATTAGGCGACGAAGGCCAGGGCTTGAAGATCGCGCTCAGCGGCTTAGAGGGGGGGCGCATCGGCATTGCCAGCCAGTGCATCGGCATGGCCCGAGCCGCGTTTGAGGCGGCGCTGCGCTATTCAAAAGATCGCGTGAGCTTTGGCAAACCGATTTTTGAGCACCAAGCCGTGCAATTCAAATTGGCTGACATGGCCACTCAAATCGAGGCCGCACGGCAACTGATCCACCACGCGGCGGCATTGAAAGACGCGGGCAGGCCCTGCCTCAAAGAAGCCGCGATGGCCAAGCTCTTGGCCAGCGAAATGGCGGAAAAAGTGTGTTCCGATGCCATTCAAATCCACGGCGGCTACGGCTACGTGAGCGACTTCCCCGTGGAGCGCATCTACCGCGACGTGCGCGTGTGCCAAATCTACGAGGGCACAAGTGATGTGCAGAAAATCTTGATCGGCCGCGCTTTGGCCGTGTCGTAACGCTCAGTCTGCGATCTTTGGCAATTTATCGCCTGATTGGGACCATGCCTCAGATGCGCCAACCCGTCCGTTCGGGCTGAGCCTGTCGAAGCCCCTGGCGATGCCCTTCGACAGGCTCAGGGCGAACGGGTTTCTATCTGAGGCACGCTCCTATTCAGGACTTATCGCCAATTTGTCCATAAAAAGCAGACTTTGTTGCTGCGTTTTTCATAGCAACCGGCTATTCAGGCTTGCATTTTCCTGACGTTGTCCGTCAGTTTCGCGTGTTTCAGGGTTTCTCCGAAAGCTGTCGGATTTTGCTTGTCTAAGACACTCTACGATCCGATTTCTACCCCTGGAGACAACATGACAAACCCTTCGACCGACAAAGCCGCCGCGCCCGCCAAGAAGCCCGCGCGGCGCGGATTCATCAAAGCCGCAGCCACCACCGCAGTGGGCGGCGCTGCGATGGCAGCGCCCATGGTATCCACCGCGCAAACCGTGACCATGCGCTTTCAAAGCACATGGCCTGCCAAAGACATCTTCCACGAGTACGCCAACGATTTCGCCAAAAAGGTGAATGACATGGCCGGCAATCGCCTGAAGATTGAGGTACTGCCCGCTGGCGCGGTGGTGCCCGCATTTCAGCTGCTGGAAGCGGTAGCCAAAGGCACTTTGGACGGCGGCCACGGCGTGGTGGCCTACCACTATGGCAAGAATTCGGCCCTGGCGCTCTGGGGTTCCGGACCAGGCTATGGCATGGACCCCAACATGCTGCTTTCCTGGCACTACTACGGTGGTGGCGAGGCCTTGCTGCAAGAGATCTACAAATCGCTCAACATCGACGTGACCTCCTTCCTGCTCGGGCCTATGCCAACGCAGCCGCTGGGTTGGTTCAAAAAGCCGATTGCCAAAGCAGAAGACCTGAAGGGCTTGAAATACCGGACCGTGGGCTTGGCCGTGGACATCTTCACCGAGATGGGCGCCGCTGTGAATCCACTGCCTGGTGGCGAAATCGTCCCGGCGCTGGATCGCGGCCTGCTCGATGCAGCCGAGTTCAACAACGCAACCTCTGACCGCATCCTGGGCTTCCCAGACGTGGTGAAGAACTGCATGCTGCAAAGCTTCCATCAAAGCACCGAGCAGTTCGAGATCCTCTTCAACCGCACGAAGTACAACGCCCTGTCCACCGATCTGAAAAAGGTGATCGATGTGGCTGTGGAAGCAGCGAGTGCCGACATGAGCTGGAAAGCCATTGACCGCAACTCCAAAGACTATGCCGAGCTGAAAAAGCAAGGCATCAACTTCTACAAAACGCCAGATGCCGTGTTGCGCGCACAGCTCGCGGCTTGGGACAAAGTGGTGGCCAAGAAATCTGCGGACAACCCTCTCTTCAAGAAGGTGCTGGACAGCCAACGCGCATTTGCGCAGCGCGCAGGCGCTTGGCAAAACGACTACTTGGTGGACTTCAAGATGGCTTGGAACCACTACTTCCGTCGCTGATTCGTTTGTCGCGCAAAGCCACTGGCTGTCGAGCAGTCAGTGGCTTTTTTTCGTAGATTGAGGGCAAGGCCAAAGCTGGCCGCTTGGAGACAACAACATGCAAAAAATATTGCTGGCCGTGGATCGCATGTCCACCTGGCTGGGCCAGGCCTTCGCGTGGTGCATCGTGGCACTGACCTTGCTCATCAGCTACGAGGTGTATTCACGCTACGTGCTGAATGAACCGCACGACTGGACGCTGAATGCGCAGATCATGCTCTACGGCACGCTCTTCATGCTGGCAGGCGCCTACACCCTGGCCAAAAACAACCACGTGCGGGGCGATGTGCTCTACGGCTTTTTCGAGCCCCGCACCCAGGCGGGCTGGGATTTGCTGCTCTACATCGTGTTCTTCCTCCCCGGCATTGTGGCGCTCACCTGGTCGGGATGGACGTATGCCATGGAATCTTGGGCGATTCGCGAAAAAACCTTTTCCGCAACGCCGATGCCGCTTTATCCATTCAAGTTCGTGATCCCGCTCGCGGGAGCGATGCTGCTGCTGCAAGGCATCGTGGAAATCGTGCGCTGCATCCAGTGTTTGCAAACAGGTGAGTGGCCTTCGCGCGACCAAGATGTGGAAGAGGTGGATGTGGAAAAACTCAAAGCGATGGTGAACGTGAAAGACGAAGACATCGCTGGGCTTGCCGTCTCCTCCCCCCGCGCCAACGTGGCTGGGAGTCACGCATGATCAAGATCAAAAAAGACCTCTGGTTTGGCTTCATCATCATGGGCCTGATCCTGGCTGGCACAGCCTACATGTGGCTGGCCACCGACAAGTTCAGCAACGGCCATTTGGGCCTGACCATGCTTGCGCTGGTGGTGGTGGCGATCATGATGGGCTTTCCCACCGCCTTCACGCTCATGGGCATGGGCATGATCTTCACTTGGCTCGCCTACGAGCGCAGCGCCTCCAAAACTTTGGATTTGATGGTGGCCTCGGCCTTCAAGGTGATGAGCAACGATGTGCTCATCTCGATCCCGCTCTTCGTTTTCATGGGCTATTTGGTCGAGCGCGCCAATTTGATCGAAAAGCTCTTCCGAAGCCTGCACTTGGCGCTGGCGCGCGTGCCGGGCTCCTTGGCTGTCGCCACGCTCTTCACCTGCGCGGTGTTTGCCACGGCAACAGGCATCGTGGGCGCGGTGGTCACGCTGATGGGGCTGTTGGCCTTGCCGCAAATGCTGCGCTCGGGCTATGACGTGCGCGTGTCGGCGGGTGCCATCACGGCCGGCGGCTGCCTGGGCATTTTGATTCCGCCCTCCGTGATGTTGATCGTCTATGGTGCCACCGCAGGTGTGTCGGTGGTGCAGCTCTACGCAGGCGCCTTTTTTCCCGGTTTGATGCTCGCAGGCCTGTACATCTTGTACGTCATCGTGCTGGCCTCGCTCAAACCCCACTTGATGCCCCCACTCACCGCTGAGCAGCGAAAAGTGACATTGACGGAAAAGATGGCGGCGCTCGTGACCGGACCGAACCACCGCGCGCTGCCCTCCTTGCTGCGCGCGGTGGGGGGCGCAAACGGCAGCTTCGCCAACAAGCAGCTTGCTGTGGTGCTTCTGCCCGGCCTGGCTGTTTTGCTGATCGCTTGGCTGGCTTGGCGGGGATTCACCGCGCCTGCGGAAGTGACCGTGACCCAAGGTGCAACCAGCGCGGGCGGGATGATCAGCTTAGAAGCGCCGAGCACCGGGTCCAGCAGCTCGGGGCTGGCTGAGCCACCCGGCGCCGGCGGCTTGAAAGAGCCTCCCGGCTCAGCGGGCGGCGCACAAGAGCCGCCTGGAGCCGCCCTGAAAGCGCCGCCTGGCAGCGCGGATGGCTTGAAGGAGCCACCTGGCTCTGGCGGCGGGCTGAAAGAGCCACCCGGTGCAAGTGCGGCTCCGAGCGAGGCCGCTGCGGGTTTGAAGGCCCCTTCGGGCGACGCTGGCGCGCTGAAAGAACCGCCCTCCCAGTCAGCCCCAGGGGCTGGTGGCGCAACGGGCGCAGAAGGCCCACGGCAAGCGGCGCCGATGGGCTTTTGGATTGCGCTCGCGCTGGTGGGCGCTGCGTTGGCCGCGTTTTACGCCTTGCTCACCTTCGAGCGGCTTGAAATTTTCAAGATGCTGCTCACCAGCTTTTTCCCGCTGCTGGTGCTCATCTTGGCCGTGCTCGGCTCCATCGTGTTTGGCTTGGCCACACCCACCGAGGCCGCAGCTGTAGGGGCGTTTGGCGGCTACTTTTTGGCGGCCGTTTATTCGGTGATCGGCAGGCAAGCCCAGGGAAAACGCCGCATTTTCCTGATCTGGGCGCTGCTTTGGGGGCCGCTGATCGCATCCATCGTGTGGTTTGCACTCAATAAAAACGGCGCGATTGCTGCGCCTGTTACCCAAGCTTTTGGCCTTTTGGCGGTGCTCGGTGTGGCCATTTGGGCTTTCCTGGCCTATTCGCAAGCCAAGTTGCAAAACACAGTGAAAGAATCGGTGTTTTTGACCGCGAAAACCAGCGCCATGGTGTGCTGGCTCTTTGTGGGCAGCGCCATTTTTTCAGCCGCATTCGCGTTGCTGGGCGGCCAGGAGCTGGTGGAAAACTGGGTGATGAGCATGAAGCTCACGAAAACCGAGTTTTTGATCCTGAGCCAGGTGATCATTTTCGTGCTGGGCTGGCCTCTGGAGTGGACAGAGATCATCGTGATCTTCATGCCAATTTTCATCCCGCTCTTGGATAACTTTGGTGTTGATCCGCTCTTCTTCGGCCTTTTGGTCGCGCTGAATCTGCAAACGGCATTCCTGTCGCCCCCAGTGGCGATGGCCGCGTTCTATTTGAAAGGTGTTGCACCCCCAGGCGTGACGCTGAACCAGATTTTTGCCGGCATGCTGCCCTTCATGGGCATCCAAGTGCTGGCCATCATCTTGCTCTACAACTTCCCTGCCATAGGCTTGTGGCTGCCGCAAGTGCTCTACAAGTGATGAACGACCGCCGGGGGCCAAGCTCCCCGGCGAGGCTAAATCCCGGTAAAGCGCATTACTTCAGAACAGTCTCGGCTGCTTTTTCCGCAGCCTTTTGTGCAGCCTTTTCCGCAGCTTGCCTTGCAGCCTCATCGCGCGCGGCTTGGGCGGCGGCGTGATCCAGCACTTTTTCAGCCACGCGGCCACCGGTTTCAACCACCGCCTTCGTGGCTTGTGCGGTGGCTGCAGCCGCCGTGGCTGTAGCGCTTGCCGCAGCACCAGCTGCCGATACCGTGGCGCTCGCAACCGTGGCCACAGCCCCCACGGTTGAGCAAGCGCCCAAGACCAGGGGCGAGAGAATGAACACAAATCGAGTGAGGTAGGACAGGCGCATCCCCCGATTTGGACACAAAATCCTGTCGAAAACCAGCGAATACACCATGCCCATCCTGAAAACTGCTGAAGAATTGGTGGCTGCCGCCACGAATGAAGTGCGCACTTGGAGCGCGGCCGACGTGATGCTGCGGGGGCAAAGCGGCGAGCGACTGCTGCTGGTGGATGTGCGCGATGTGCGCGAGCTGCAAGCCGAGGGCGCAGCGAAAGGCGCCTACCACGCGCCGCGCTGCATGCTGGAATTTTGGGTGGATCCCGCATCGCCGTACCACAAGCCAGCGCTGGCCGACGAAGCCACCACCTACGTGCTGTACTGCGGCGTAGGCTGGCGAAGCGCGCTGGCCGCCAAAACCCTGCAAGACATGGGCATGCGCAACGTGGCGCACATCGAAGGCGGTTTTGCGGCGATGAAAGCGGCGCAGATGCCGATCCTGAGCTACAGCGAATGGCGCGCGGCGGGCCGGTGATGAAGTTGAGTTTGCTACCTTTTATGTAGCGAACAATGTAGCAATTACCTGGACAGTGAGGGTATTTACCTCGAAATTCCCTAGATTCTGCCCTCTGTCACCGCGTGGCAGGCGATTTGGATGCCTTGGAACACGCCGAGGTTGGGGCGCTCGGCTTTGCAGCGGTCGTTTGCGTGCGGGCAGCGGGGGTGAAATGCGCAACCTGTGGGTGGGTTGAGGGGATTCGGCACCTCGCCTTGCACGGGCGTGCGGGCGCGGCCTGTGGCGTGCATCTCGGGAATGGCGTCGAGCAGCATCCGCGTGTACGGGTGGCGGGGCGTGTCAAACAGCTGGTGCTTGGGCGCGAGCTCCACCAATCGGCCCAGGTACATCACACCCACCTGATCGCTCACATGCCGCACCACCGCCAAGTTGTGGCTGATGAAGAGGTAGGTAAGACCCAAGCTGCGCTGCAAGTCTTTCATGATGTTCAAGACTTGGGCTTGAACCGACACGTCGAGCGCGCTGGTGGGCTCGTCGCACACCAAAAACTCTGGGCTTGTGGCCAAGGCTCGGGCAATCGAGATGCGCTGGCGCTGACCACCTGAGAACTGGTGCGGGTACTTCACCGTGTCAAGCGGGCTCAAGCCCACCGATTTCAGCAAATCGCCCACGCGGGTTTTCAAATCATCGCTGCCGGATGCCGCCAAGCCGTGTTCGACCAGCGGCTCGCCCACGATGTTTTCCACCGTCCAGCGCGGATTCAGGCTGGCATACGGGTCTTGGAAAATCATCTGAATGCGCGAGCGCAGCTTGTTGCCCTCAGCCGTTTCGAAGGTGGCATGCGCGTCCACGCCGTCGAACTCAAAACCGCCGCGTGTGGGGGCATACAGGCCCACCATCAGCTTGGCAACGGTGCTTTTGCCGCAGCCCGATTCGCCCACCAAGGCGAGCGTTTGGCCTTTGGGAATCTCGAAGCTCACGCCATCCACAGCCTTCAAAAACAGCTTGGGCTTGCGCTCCACGATGCGGTTGAGCAAAGGTGGCGATACGTCAAAGGTTTTGGCCAGGTCGGTGACTCTGACCAGGGTTTTGGCTTGGGTGCTTGCGGAAGCGCTCATGCGACCACCTTGGTACGTTGGTCGTGCAACCAGCAGGCGGCTCGCGTGGGGCCAGCATCGATCAGGCCAGGCCGCTCGGTTTTGCATCGCTCAAACACCTGCGGGCAGCGGGGATTGAAGGCGCAGCCAGTGGGGATCGCGTTCAAGCGCGGCATCGCGCCGTCGATCTGGTTCAAGCGTTCCACCTCTTCGCGAATATCGGGGATCGCGGCCATCAGACCCTTGGTGTAGGGGTGCGCCGGATGGTTGATGACTTCATGCACCGGGCCAATTTCGGCGACGCGGCCTGCGTACATCACGGCCACGCGGTCGCAGGTCTCTGCGATCACGCCCATGTCGTGGGTGATCAGCATCACGGCCGCGCCTCGGTCTTTGCACAGGTTTTTCAGCAAAGTGATGATTTGCGCTTGGATCGACACATCGAGTGCGGTGGTCGGTTCATCGGCAATGATGAGCTTGGGCTCGGCCGCCAGAGCGAGTGCGATCACCACGCGCTGGCGCATGCCGCCAGAAAACTGATGCGGGTAATGATCGATGCGCTGCTCAGCCGCTGGAATGCCTGTGTCTTTGAGCAAATTGATCGCGCGCTCGCGGGCCTGGGCGGCGCTCACCGGCAAATGGGCCTGGATGGTTTCCGTCAACTGACGGCCCACGCTGTAGAGCGGGTTCAGAGATGTGAGCGGGTCTTGAAAAATCGCGCCGATTTTGCGGCCACGGATGCTGCGCATCTGATCGTGGCTCAAGTTGTCGATCCGCTCGCCTTCGAGCAAAATTTGCCCGCCCGCCACGCGGCCAGGCGGCTCCAAAAGGCCGATGATGGAAGCGCCCGTGAGCGACTTTCCCGCGCCGGATTCGCCCACCACGCCCAGAATTTCGCCGGGGGCGATGGCAAATGAAATGTCGTCAATCGCCCGCAGCGTGCCACGGCGGCTGGGGAATTCGACGATCAGGTTCTTGACTTCAAGCAGGCTCATGGCGATTTCCGGCTTCAACGCAAACGCGGGTTGAGCGCATCGCGCAACCAATCACCCAGCAAATTGACGCTGAGCGCAATGATGATGAGCATGAGGCCAGGAAAGACCGTGATCCACCACTCGCCGCTGAAAAGGTAGTCGTTGCCCACTCGAATGAGCGTGCCCAAGCTGGGGGAGGTGGGCGGCACACCAACGCCAAGGAAACTGAGGGTTGCCTCGGTGATGATGGCTGTTGCCACTTGAATGGTGGCGAGCACCAGCACGGGGCCGAGCACGTTGGGCAGCACGTGTTTGAACATGATGCGGTGGTTCGCCACGCCCGTGACCCGAGCAGCCTGCACGTACTCTTTGTTGCGCTCCACCATGGTTGAGCCGCGCACCGTGCGGGCATATTGCACCCAGCCAGTGAGTGTGATTGACACGATCAACACCCCAAACGCCACAGACTCGGCCGCGTTCGGAAACAGCGCACGGCCCACGCCCGCGATCAGGAGCGCCACCAAGATGGAAGGAAAGCTCAGCATCACATCACACAGGCGCATGAGCAACGTATCCACCCAGCCGCCGAGATATCCCGCAAGCAGGCCGAGGCCCACGCCGATCAGCACCGAAAGCGCGACTGAGACGGCGCCCACCACGAGAGAAACCCGCGAGCCGTACATGAGGGCAGACAAAATGTCGCGGCCTTGGTCGTCTGTACCGAGCAGGTATTTGCTGGTGCCGATCTCTGTCCAGGCTGGGGGCAGGCGTGCGTCAGACAACTCCAGCGTGGTCAGGTCAAAGGGGTTGTGGGGTGCCACCCACGGGGCAAACGCGGCACAGAACACGCAGATGAACACCAGCAGTGCCGCCACGATGGCCACCGGCGAGGTTTTGAAGCTGTGGCCCACATCGCTGTCGAGCCACCTTGAAATGAAACCCATGTTGATCGATTCGCTTGTTGTTCTTCGGTCTATTCAAAAATAATAGCAACAAATGTAATAAATGCCTGGACAGAGGAGGTATTTGACTCAAAAATCAGGCTGAAGCGGCCTCCAAAGTGCCGTGCGCGGCTTCCGACTCGGCTGCGGGCGCAGCCAGACCTTTTTCCACCAAGCCAGCGAACCAAGCAGCACCCAGCGGCAGCACCGCGTCGTTGAAGTCGTAGCCGCTGTTGTGCAGCGAGCACGAGCCCGTGCCATCCGCGCTGGCTTGACCAAGCCGCAAATACGCGCCAGGCTTGTGTTGCAGCATGAAGCTGAAATCTTCAGAGCCCATACTGGCTTCCCAGTTGCGATGCACATTGGCTTCGCCCACGATGCTGGCTGCCACGTCGCCCGCAAACTGTGCGCGATCTGGCGTGTTGATCGTGGCGGGGTAGCCGCGCTCATAGGTCACAGTTGCCGTTGCGCCAAAAGCTTGGGCCACTGTGGGGCAGAGCTCGCTCAGGCGCTTCTCAATCAGGTTTTGCACGGCGGGGTTGAAGCTGCGCACCGTGCCCACCAAGCGGGCCTCGCCGGGGATCACGCTGGCGGCTCCTGGGTCGCCTGCTTGCATGCTGCAAATGCTGACCACGGCCGCGTCTGCGCCCTTCACATTGCGCGACACGATGCTTTGGATGGCCGTGATCATGTGCGCCGCCACCAGCACCGGGTCGATCGTGAGGTAGGCGTGCGCGCCGTGGCCGCCCTTGCCCGTGATGTGAATCGTGATGCGGTCAGAAGCCGCCATCATGGCGCCGGTGTTCACGCCAAATTGGCCCACGGGCATGCCGGGCCAGTTGTGCATCGCATACACGGATTCAACGGGAAAGCGCTCGAAAAGCCCGTCCTTGATCATCTCGCGTGCCCCTGCGTAGCCTTCTTCGCCGGGCTGAAAAATCAGCACGGCTTGGCCGTCAAACCTGCGCGTGGCTGCCAGGTATTGCGCCGCGCCAATCAGCATGGTGGTGTGGCCATCGTGGCCGCAGGCATGCATGCGGTTGGGCGTGCGCGAGGCCCATTCGGCTCCAGTGCGCTCCGGCATCGGCAGCGCGTCCATGTCGGCGCGCAGGCCGATTTTTCGGCCTGCGGTGTCCGTTTTGCCGCGAATCACGGCTACCACGCCGGTTTTGCCGATGCCAGTATGGAGTTCATCCACGCCACAGGCGCGCAAGGCTTCCACCACGCGGCCAGCGGTGTAATGCTCTTCAAAACCCAGCTCGGGGTTGGCATGCAAATCACGGCGCAAAGATTGCAGCTGCGGGTGCTGCGCGCGGATCGCCTCAAAGGCTCGGCCGAGCGCGGTGTAGCGTGGGGTGTCGGTGCTTACTTCTTTCATGTTGGCATGTCTCCGATCAGTGCGCCGCGCCAGACTTTTCCACGCGCAAGCGCGGATCAACGGCAAAGTACAACAAATCCACGACCAAATTGACCGTGACGAAAATCAGTGCGATCAGGCACAGGTAGGCAGCCATCACTGGCACGTCGGCAAAGCTCACGGCGTTGATGAAGAGTGAGCCCATGCCGGGCCACTGGAACACCGTCTCGGTGATGATGGCAAATGCGATGAGCGCGCCGAGCTGCAAGCCGGTGATCGTGATCACCGGCACGAGCGTGTTTTTCAAGGCGTGCCCAAAGTGGATCGCTTGGTTGCTCAAGCCGCGGGCGCGGGCGAACTTGATGTAGTCGGTGCGCAGCACTTCCAGCATTTCGGCACGCACGAGTCGCATGATGAGGGTGAGCTGAAACACAGCCAGCGTGATCGCAGGCAGCACCAAGTGATGCCAGCCGCTTTTTGTCAAGAAGCCGGTGCTCCACCAGCCGAGCTTGGTGACATCCCCCCGGCCAAAGCTTGGGAACCAGCCCAGGATCACGGCGAACACCAAAATCAGCATGATGCCGATCAGGAATGTGGGCAGCGAAACGCCCAAGAGCGAAATCGTCATGAACACTTGGCTCATGAAGCTGCCACGCCTGAGCGCCGCATACACGCCCATGGGAATGCCAATCACGAGTGCGATGAAGGCGGCAGCAAGTGCCAGCTCAATCGTTGCAGGAAATCGCTCTGAAATCAGTTTTGACACCTTGATGCCTTGGCGCAGGCTGATGCCAAATTCGCCCTGAGCTGCATTGGCCAAAAAGTGCCAGAACTGAACAAAGAAGTGCTTGTCCAGACCCAAGTCGGCGCGCAGTTGTTTCACCTGATCGGCAGTTGCGTCTTGGCCGAGCATGAAAAGCACAGGATCGCCTGTGAACTGAAACAGGCAAAACGAGATCAGCGAGACCGTGACCATGACGATCAGGGCTTGGATCACGCGGCGAAGGATGAAGGCGAGCATGAGGTGAACTCAGCGAAACAGAGGGCGCCGGAGCGAAGAAGCGGGGAATGCTGCAAGCAGCGGCTTAAAGAAGCGCCTGCTTGCGAGTTTAGCTCGCAAGGCGCATGTCACCAGTCATGCGAGCTACAAAGAAAAAACCAGCGGCTGGAAAGGCCGCTGGTTTTTTTGAGGTGGGATGGCAGGGCCAGTCGATCAGTTCAGCTTGACGAGTCGCCAATCCACACGGTTGTCTGCGCGGTGCACCACGTCCACGTTTTTGCGCATGGCCCAGGGCACGATCTGGTTGTGCAGCGGCAGGTAGGCCACATCGTCGTGCGAGAGCTGCAGGGCGCGTTCGATCAGCTGGCCGCGCAGTTTGGTGTCGGTTTCCTTTTTGATCCGCTCCACGAGCGCGTCCATTTGTGGATTGCTGTAGCGGCCCACGTTGTAGTTGCCGTCGCCGCCCGCGCCCACGCTGCGGTGCAGCGATTGCAGGCTGTAGAGCGCATCGAAAGTCGGCACGCCCCAGCCCAGCATGTAGATGCTGGCTTCATAGCGCTGAATCATCGGGAAGTAGGTCACAAGCGGGAGCGTGCGCAACTTGGCTTTCACGCCAATGCGCGACCACATGGCAGTGACGGCTTGGCAGATTTGCTCGTCGTTCAAATAGCGGTTGTTGGGGCAAGCGAAATCCACGCTGAAGCCTTGCGGGTAGCCCGCTTCCGCCAGCAGCTTCTTGGCCGCTTCCACGTTGTAGGGATGGCGCTTGTCCACAGCTTTTGTCCAGCCGAACACCTGCGGCGACACCATCGTGCCTGTGACTTGGCTGATGCCGCGCATCGTGGTTTTGTGAATGGCATCGATGTCAATCGATTGGTAAAGGGCTTTGCGAACGCGCGCGTCTTTCAGCGGGTTTTTGCCCTTCACATCGGAGCCGGGAAGCTCTTCGCGGAACTGGTCCATGCCAAAGAAGATGGTGCGGTTTTCCGCGCCTTCCAGCACCTTCAGGTTGGCGTTGGAACGCAGCGTGCCCACACCCTGCGGGCTGGGATCGAGCACGAAGTCCACCGCACCGGACAGGAGCGCAGCAGTGCGTGTGGCCTCAGCTCGCACGGGCGTGTACACGATTTCAGTGATGTTGAAGTTTTTGCCCTGCGTGGCCTCGCCCCACCAGTTCGGATTGCGTGTGAGCACGATCTTTTGATCGGGCTGCCACTCCTTGAGCGTGAAAGGGCCAGTGCCCATGGCGTTGCGGTGGGCAAAGGATTCGTCTTTGGTACGGATGTCCTTGGGCTCTACCGAGCGATTTTTCTCAGCCCAGGCCTTGCTCATCATGCGCAGCTCGGTAAGCTGGTTGATGAGGACCGGGTTCGGGTCTTTGAGGAGGATGTCCAAGTTGTCGGCGTCAACCTTCACAACCTTGTCGATCCCGGCGGTGTACACCGCGTAATTGGACGTTTTTGCCATGGCGCGCTGCAGCGAAAACACGGCATCGTCCACCGTGAAATCCGAGCCGTCCTGGAATTTCACGCCCTTGCGAATCGTGAGTCGCATCGACGTGGGGCTGGTTTGCTTCCAAGCGGTGGCCAAAAGCGGCTCGACCTTGAAGGTCTTCGAGTTGTAGTACACGAGCGACTCGTACACAGCAGCGTGCACGCCGTTGGCCAGCGCATTGTTTTGCGAATGGATATCCCACGTCGGGATGTCAGAAGAGCTGGTCCAGCGGAAGGTTTTGGCGGTGGCAGTCGTTCCGAAGGCAAAAGCGGCGGCCAGGGCGATGGCGCTCAATGGAGCAATGGTTTTCATTGTGGTGATCCCGAAATCGAAAGAGGTGCGCATGATGCCTGAAGGCTGCAAATGCGCCCGACAGTGATAACCCCATCACCACGAGGCACTTGCCAAAGAAAATTACCCATGAAAAAAGCCACCCTGCGGTGGCTTTTTGCCGAACTGCAACCGGGCTTGCGCCCGGTGCAAAATCAGAAGCTGTGGCGAACGCCGACTTCGAAGCCGGTAGAACCACCACCAAAAGCGGCAGCGCTAGGTGCAGCCAAGCCATTGTTGGCGACAGTACGCGTTGAATTGCCCTTGTTGGACACCTTGGCGTAGGTGCCGTACACCTGGGTACGCTTGCTCAGATCGTAGCCGTAGCCGATCGCAAACTTGTTCCAATCGTTGTTGCTGTTTTTCAGGTCATAGCGGCTGAACGCGGCGCGCAGTTGGCCCTGGCCCAAAGGAGCCGTAGCGCCAAACAGCGAGTAGCTGAGTTGGGCGGTGTCGGTCTTCTCGTTGCCCGCGTTGAACATCAAGTTTGCAACGCCAAGGTTGTACGATGCACCCACGTTGAAAGTTCTTACATCGGTCGCGGAAACATTGCCCTTGACGCTTGCGCTGGCCAAAGCCACGTTCACAGGACCTTGTTGGTAGCCAACGCGGAAACCTGTGTAATTGCCTTGCTTGCTGTTTGCAGCATTGGAAACTTGCTCGCCGAAAGCAATCATGCCTTGGCCGTACACGCCGCCGAGATTTCCAGGCAGGAAGTAACCGACGCTGTTGTTCGAACGAACGGCGGTGCTGTTGGTACCGAACGCAGCGACGCCTGGAGCCATGGATGCACCAACGCCGTTGGTGCCGAACGGATCGAACACGGTAGTGTTCCAAAACGATGGGGTGTAGTCGCGGCCAAGGCGCACTTCGCCGAATGGGCCCATCAGGGACACGGTCGAACGGCGTTGAAAGTTCAGACCAGCGGCATTGCCGTCATCATTGCTCAACGCGCCTTCAAGCCAGAAGCCAGCGCGCATACCGCCGCCGAGGTCTTCCGTGCCACGCATGCCAAAGCGGCTGCTGTTCAGGCCAGAGTTGGTCATGCCGGTGCGGGTCGCGCCATTGGCGCTCACGCGGGCATAAGCGGCGTCAACGATGCCGAACAGGGTGACCGACGATTGTGCGAAGGCTGCGCTGGTGGAAGCGAGAACAGCCAAAGCAACGAGTGATTTTTTCATCTCAAGAATCTCCAAGGTTAAACAAGGGGCACCGGTGGTGGGGGCGAAATACGCTCACGCCGTGGCCCCGGGCCAACCTCCAATCAGGAAGTTGCACGTATTGCACCAGGTTTATGCGCCTTCCGCAAAGACTAGCCCCTCTTTCCACATGGAAACCCGGCGAATCGTTGCCGGGGCACAACATTGATACATTTGTGCTGCAAGTCACAGTCGGCAGCCCTACATGCACCATGTTGGTGCGTGTAGGGCTGCCGACTGTGAGGCGACAATGGCCAGCAGCGCGCCACAGGCCACTCGGCCTCAAAAGTGCTTCCGCCGCCTCCCCGATGCCCAGCTCCGCACCTGATCGCTTGCTCACCTGTGCCGACGACGCCCTGCGCTGCCTCGGCGCGCAAGCCAAGGCAAGCCGCCCCAACCCGGCGGCGCAACTCACTTCGGATCTGACCGAGCCAGAGCGCGGCCACTCGGCCGGCCTGATGCGCGTCAACCATGTGGGCGAGGTTTGCGCGCAAGCGCTTTACAGCGCCCAGGCTGCTTTTGCGCGGTCGAGCGCAGTGGCGACTGAACTCAAAAACTCTGCTCGCGAGGAACAAGACCATTTGTCTTGGACGCAGACACGACTAAATGAACTGAAGGCTCGCCCCTCGCTTCTGAACCCGCTTTGGTATGCAGGCTCGTTCGCCATGGGTGCACTGGCTGCACGGGTTGGTGATGGGATCAGCCTGGGCTTTGTGGCAGAAACGGAGCGACAAGTGGCTCAGCATCTGAACGGGCACTTGGACGCGCTTCCCGAGGCTGATGCACGCTCGGCGGCGATCGTTGCGCAAATGAAGTCAGATGAGGAGCAACACGGCGCGCAAGCGCAAAGCCTGGGCGCTGCCCCGCTGCCACCCTTGGCGGCCAAGGCGATGCGAGGCTTTGCAAAAGTGATGACAACCGTGGCCTATCGGATCTGATCGTGATTGGATCCGAGCGGAGGACGTCCTCCGCGAAAGTCAAACGACCTCGATCACCTCAACCCGCGCCGTGATCTCCGCTGTTTTTGACAGCATCGCACTCGCCGAACAATACTTCTCGTGGCTCAAGGCCACCGCACGCTCGGCAGCCGCCAGCGGCACGCCTTTGCCGCTCACCACAAACTTCATCTCTATTCGAGTGAACACTTTGGGGTCGCTCGCCGCTCGGTCCGCGGTGAGCTGGACTTCACATCCACGCACATCGTGGCGGCCGCGCTTCAAAATCAGCACCACGTCGTAGGCCGCGCAGCCACCGGTGCCTGCCAGCACCATCTCCATCGGCCTGGCAGCAGCGTTTTGGCCCCCCATCGCGGGGTTGTTCGCATCCGGCGCGCCGTCCATCTTGAGCGCGTGCCCGCTGCCCGTGATTGCCGAAAACCCCATCGGCGAGCCGCCTTGATTGCCCGTCCAGCTCACTTTGCATTCCATGCTGCGCTTTCGATTGATCTGATGGCGCAAATTATCATCGTGCGCTTTTGAACGCCGCGCTCGATGCGCCCCGGCCCATGCCCGCCAAAGCTTTTGCCCACTACCTGCAACGCATCCTCACCGCAAAGGTCTACGACGTGGCACAAGTCACGCCCTTGCAGCACGCGCCGCAACTCTCGCGCAGGCTGGGCAATACCGTGCTCTTCAAGCGCGAAGACATGCAGCCAGTCTTCAGCTTCAAGCTGCGCGGTGCCTACAACAAGATGGCGCACCTGAGTGCTGAGCAACTGGCACGAGGTGTGATCTGCGCAAGCGCAGGCAACCACGCCCAAGGTGTAGCGCTGGGCGCACAGCGTTTGAACACCCATGCAGTCGTCGTCATGCCCATCACCACCCCTGGAGTGAAGATCGACGCAGTGAAGCACTTACGCGCAGAAGTGGTTTTGCACGGCGACAGCTACAGCGATGCTTACGCGCATGCAGTAGAGCTCGGCAAGGCCAAAGGCCTCACCTTTGTGCACCCGTTTGACGATCCAGACGTGATTGCAGGCCAAGGCACGATTGCGATGGAGCTCTTGCAGCAAGTGCAAGCGCTGAACCAAGGCCACCGAGGCAAACCCGGTGCCGAGCCTGATCGGCTGGATGCCGTATTCGTGGCCATCGGCGGTGGCGGGCTCATCAGCGGCGTTGCCGCGTACATCAAACTCGTGCGCCCCGAAGTGCGGGTGATCGGCGTGCAGATGACGGATTCAGACGCCATGTGGCAGTCCGTGGCCAAGGGCAGTCGCGTGAATCTGGACAGCGTGGGCTTGTTTTCCGATGGCACGGCGGTCAAGCAAGTGGGCAGCGAAACCTTCAAGATTGCCAAGGCGTTGGTAGACGACTACGTGCGCGTCTCCACCGACGAAGTGTGTGCCGCGGTAAAAGACGTGTTCAACGAAACCCGCACGGTGCTGGAGCCTGCAGGGGCGATGGCGGTGGCCGCCATCAAGCAATACGCCGCACAGCACAAAACCAAGGGCGAAACTTACGCCGCAATTTTGTGCGGCGCGAACATGAACTTCGACCGCCTGCGCTTCGTGGCCGAGCGCGCGCAAGTGGGCGAGCAACGCGAAGCGCTTTTTGGCGTGACGATCCCTGAGCAGCGGGGCAGCTTCAAGCGCTTTTGCCAAGCCATCGCCGATCTGCCCGGTGGCCCGCACAGCGTGACCGAGTTCAACTACCGCATCAGCGACAGCGCGCAAGCCCATGTATTTGTGGGGTTGAGCGCCAACGGTGCCCAAGACAGCGCACGCATGACCAAAGGCTTCGCGAAAGCTGGGTTTGAGGCCGTGGATCTCACCCACGATGAGCTGGCGAAAAGCCACATCCGCCATTTGGTTGGCGGCAGAAGCCCGCTCGCGCAAGACGAACGCATGCTGCGCTTTGAGTTTCCCGAGCGGCCTGGCGCTTTGCTGCGTTTTCTGAACGCCATGCAGCCCGGCTGGAACATCAGCCTCTTTCACTACCGAAACCAAGGGGCAGACTACGGTCGCATCCTGGTGGGCGTGCAGGTGCCGGGCACCGACCGTGCCGCTTTCAAGGCCTTTTTGGCGCAGGTGGGCTATCCGCATGTGGACGAAACCGACAATCCAGCCTACCGCATGTTTTTACGCTGAAAGACGGTATTGAAGTACGAAGCTCCCCACATCGAAGGCACCGACAACCCTGCGCTTAGGGCCGCGCTCTTGCGCCGGATCGATCAGAAAACCAAACCTTTGGGCGCTCTCGGCCGCCTAGAGGCATTGGCTCTGCAAATCGGCTTGATCCAAGGCACGAATTCGCCCGAGCTGAGCAAGCCGCAAATCTTGGTCTGCGCGGCGGATCACGGCTTGACGGCCGCTGGTGTGTCGGCCTACCCGAGCGAAGTCACCGCGCAAATGGTGGCGAACATGCTGGCTGGCGGCGCAGCGGTGAACGTGTTCGCCGAGCGCATGGGATTTGCGATGACGCTCGCAAACGCGGGGGTCGCTGCACCGATGGACGCAAAGCCACGCACTGCGGTGTCGTGGATCAATGAGCCAATCGCGCCGGGTACGCGAAACGCTCTCCTCAACGCCGCGATGAGCGCGGCAGAAGCAACGACCGCCCTCCAACGCGGCGAAGCGCTTGGCCGCACTCTGCCCGGCAATGTGTTGGCTTTGGGCGAAATGGGCATCGGCAACACCGCATCGGCCGCGCTCTTGCTGTGCGCCCTGTGCGGCGTGGCAGTGGAAGATGCGGTGGGGCGAGGCACGGGTTTGAACGACGCCCAGTTGGCCCACAAAACTGGCGTATTGAAGCAAGTGCTGGCAAAACACAAAAGTACGCTTGAGAGCGCCGATGCTTTCGAAGCGCTGTGCGCCGTAGGTGGCCTGGAAATCGCCATGATGGCTGGCGCGATGCTGGGCGCCGCTGCTGCGCGCAAAGTGGTGCTGATCGATGGCTTCATTGCGTGCAGCGCGGCACTCGTGGCTTGCCGAATGCGCCCCGAGGCGAGTGACTATTCCGTCTTTGCCCACGAAAGTGCCGAACGCGGCTCCAAACGCTTGCTTCAGGAGCTGAGTGCTCAGCCGCTGCTGGCGCTCAACCTGCGTCTGGGCGAAGGCTCCGGCGCGCTGCTGGCCTACCCATTACTCCAAGCCGCTTGCGACTTTCTGGCCCGCATGGCGAGCTTCGAGTCCGCGGGCGTGAGCGCTGCCAGCCCTGCGCCGTGAGCTATCAGATTCGGCTTTTCTTGCTCGCGGTGCAGTTTTTCACCCGCGTGCCGATCACTGGCCGGCTTGCAGCCTGGGTGGGTTTTACGCCGATGATGCTGCGGGAGAGCGCCGCCTACTTCCCGCTGGTGGGCGCGGCTGTGGGTGCCGTGGCAGCAGGCGTGATGCTCGCCGCACTCGCCCTCTTTGGCCCTGCCGGGCATGGCCCGCTGCTCGCCAGCGGCCTCAGCTTGGCCGCCACGCTGCTGCTCACCGGCGCGTTTCACGAAGATGGCTTGGCCGATGTGGCCGATGGATTGGGTGGCAGCCTGCAGCGCGAAAAAGCGCTCGAGATCATGAAAGACTCACGCATCGGCACCTTCGGCACGGTGGCTTTGATTTGCGTGACCTTGCTGAAGGTCGTCGCAGTAGCCGAGATTTCCCCGCTGGAAGAGCCCGATGCCGAATGGGCACTCCTAGCGCTGCTAGTGAGCGCCCACGTGATCTCGCGTTGCGCAGCACTGTGCATGATCGCCTGGCTCCCGCATGTGGAAGGCGGCGGCGCGAGCAAGAGCAAGCCACTGGCCGACCGCATCGATCCCAAAGCCCTTTCGCTGGCATTTTTAACGTGTTTTTTGTGCTGTGTCCCGGTATTCATTTACTTTGATGCTACACATTTGATAGTTTTTGTGTTGTGGAGCGCGCTCGTGGTTTTGGCGCTCGGGCGCTGGTTTCGCCGACGCGTCGGCGGCTTTACCGGGGATTGCCTGGGCACCGTGCAGCAAGTCTCGGAGCTCGGCATTTACCTCTGCGCAGCCGCGCTGCTTGCGTGAGCCTGCTGCTGATTCGGCATCCCAGGGTGATCGCGCCAGCGGGGATCTGTTACGGCCAGTCAGACCTGGCCTGCGAGCCCGAGCATGCGAAAACCTGCGTATCGGATTGGGTGCAGGCTCTGCCAGTGAAATGTGAACTCTGGCACTCACCGCTACAAAGATGTGAGCGTCACATCAAGGAAATAATTGGACAAAGGCCGGATATTGTTGCAAAAAGCGACCCCAGGCTGCTTGAAATGCACTTTGGCCACTGGGAAATGCTGGCGTGGGCTGACGTGGGGCGCGAAGCGATGGACCTATGGCTAGGCAACTTCCGATGCAACAAGCCCAACCACCACGCGAGCGCTGAGTCGGTGGCTTATCTGCTCCAACGCGTTGGCGGAGCGCTCAGCGAGGCAAAACTGCGGCTCTCGTTTCGCCCGGTGGCTTGGCTGACACACGCCGGCGTGATCCGCGCGGCCACCGCGCTCGCCTCGGGCAAACCCATTCAAACGGCGAGCGATTGGCCCGCCGCGCCCATTGACTTTGGCAGCATCACGCAGCTAGCCATCTAGCTTGACGCGACAACTTCAATACCTCATCAAAACCGCTGCACTGCCGCACCAAAAGCGGCCAGGCCAGTTGCAAAAGCTCAGCTTCCGCCCAGGCATCGCTCGCTGCCAGATGCCGCTGCGGGCAAGAGACGCCAAAATGCTCCAGCCAATCGTCCAAGGCATGGAGATTCGGCCCTGGCCAAAGCACGCGGCAAAGCTCAGCCAAATCCAGCCAAGGCCCGGGCAGCTTGGGGATGGCGACCACTTTGCACGCACGATCCAGCATTTGCCGATCAAAACTCGCATGAAAGGCCAGCAAGGGCGAGACAGCCACGTATTCCCGGAAGGCAGGCATCACGGCGCGCAGGTCTTCAGCCAGCGCTTGCTCGCCTAGCCCAATGCCGTGGATCAACACGTTTTCTTCGTCGCTTTGCTGCTGCTGCGGCTTCACAAATCGCTCAAAGCTGTCGCCCGGCACCAGGCAGCAGCTGCCGCTTGCCCAGTCCACTTGAATGCCGACGGCAGCCACGGCGAGCAGGCTCGCGCGCTTTGAGTCGAGCCCGGTGGTCTCCACATCCAGCACCACCCAGCGCGTAGCCTCACCGCGCGCGCCGCCGCCGAATGCGGCCCGCAGGCCCTGCCAAGCTTTGGAAAGCCGCTGCGGCTCAGCTGGCATGGTCGAGCCGCAAGCGCTGCAACAGCTGGCCGATGGCGCGCATGCTCTCTTTGAGCACCCGCCGGTCCACGTCGTTGAGCGCATCCACTGCGATGCGGTTCGGTTGATCGCTGTCCACCGCCAGCGCCAGGCTTTGTTGGACGTCGGCGACCAGACCACCGCCGTCGTCCCCGCGCGCCAGCTCCAACTGCACCCGGAGT
>JAAFHN010000508.1 GCA_013298415.1 Comamonadaceae bacterium | reverse complement strand
GCACAGACAAGAGCTTCAACGGTTCCAGCATCGAAGCCTTAAAGCTGGCCGCCTCAAGGGCGGATCTGGTCGCATCCATCGATGCTGCCCTCAAGGCGGCCGGGGTGGCGAGCACCGATCAATTCGATCCAGTCAGCTCGATTTACCGCTACGACGGAACGGGTGTAGACGCAGTATTGGAGTCAGTCACACATGGACGCAACCCATCAACAGGTGCTACGGAGCTACGCGCGAAGCTTGCGCCACTGGCCACAGATGCCTCGGGTGCGTTGATACCTGCCCTTGTAACCCGATCTACCCCGCTGGGCACGAGCTTGCTGGCTACGCCAAGCTCCAGTGCACTCACGTTTGGCAAGCTCGAGGCATGGATCAACCAAATCAATCGCTGCTGGGCAACGGCTAGCCCTGCCGAACCCGCTTGCTCAGACACGCAGGGCAGATTCCTACGCGCCGCCAACTACATGCACGGCAGCCTCGATTGGGAAGAAGACTTTGCCGATGTTTACAGCAATACCGGCCGCACACCTGTGGTGGGCAGCACGCTGCGCAACCCTGTGGTGCTCTACACCGATCGCTCCGCAGGCGCAGCGACAGACGATCTCGCGATTGTGGAAGTCACCGTGCGCCAGCCGCGCGTAGGGCCGCTTCGCCCAAGCTTCGGTGGGCCGGTCGAGTATGCAAAGCGCCTGGTCTTTCAGCGCGTGGACAGCTTGAGCACGGCCATCGCTAGCAACTGGATTGCTCGGGGCAACCAGCGCGACTTGCAGGGCGGAGTCAGCGTGAGATACAACGCTTTCAACCAAAACAACCCCGAAATTGAAACCACAGCGGGCTCTCCGAGCGTGAGCACATTCCTGTCCTCGATCGTGCTCAGACTGCCGCTCGAGAAGTTTGATCGCAACACGCGCCGGTATGTGGATGCCAACTTGCGCGCCGCCAGGATCAAGGGCCCAGGTCTGCCGGATGCTGGGGTGGTGTACGGCAAGTCTGGAGCGATTGGTCAACCCGGGCTTGTGATCCACAACAAAACAGGAAACATTCCCTCAGGCACGTTCACTGCCACCAGCAGCACAAACGGCTTTCAGGTTGGCGCTGTGCTGAAGGATGGAAGCGCAATATCAAGCGCCAGCTGGAGCGGGAGTGTTGTTTCACGGCGCGATACGCCCTTGACCGATTTTTCTCCGCTGCGAGCATTTTCAAAATATACGGTAGAGGTGTTCTTCAACGCCAGCGCCAACCCAAGCGTACCTGACACCACCTTTACCGCCAACATCTTGAGCGAAGTGGCCGACCCTGCGCTCATTGCTCGACTGCCGCAGCATGATTTGACCCCCTCTCGCGCCCTGGTGACAGCCCCCGCGCCGGCGATCCCTTCAGAATCCACCATCTCTATCGCGTGGACAAACAATCGGCAAGCCGCTCCCGTGTCGCAAGCTCGCATCTACGCCGTCGGCTTCAACGAACTTGGCGCTCAAGACGCCGTGGATTACGGCAGCAATGTGGCCAATTCACGAAACCCTCTGACGAACGACAGCTCGGCCGTCGTGAGTGTGCCGAGAGGCATCGGTGAGCTGCGCGTTTACGATTCCACCACTTATCGAGAGCTCCAGCTTTGGGCGCTGACCGGACGGGCTGAAATCATCAACTATCTCTCTTGGGTCAATGTGGCCGCAACGCCCCGTCTCGTTATCTCAGCTGCCCGAGTGGGGGCCGTTGGCAGCGGGGTCTCAGGCACATTCACCGTGCCAAGCAGCATCCAACTACCCAGCGGGCAGGCGCTCACTTGGCGCAGTACTGAATGGTCGAAGCTCTTCTACGACGATCACCTGACCTTTGAAGAATCTATCCCAGACACAACCGGCACCACGGCCCTAAACTTCAGCCGCACCGACGGTGAAGGCCGCCTGGCGCGCTTTCGCGGTGTGCTCAGCAATGGCCAGCAAGTTGCCATGACATTCCGGGCTCCCTTGTCGCCCACATTTTCATCAGCGGCCAACACTGTCAACGTGAACCGTGGGGTCGCTATCAGTGATGCTGTAGTGCTGTATCCCCAAGGGGCTGCCACGCTGAGGCTGCGCCTCGCGCCGAGCACGGTCGCTGGTCAACTCATCTACGCCAGGGTTAGAAATGAGCGCGTGCTAGGTCAGACCTTTACTTTTGCCCCTTTCACTGCCCAGGCGTCAAGCACGCCAGATCCGTTTGGGCTCCTCACGGCGGATATTCCGCTGCGCGCGGCAGGGGTGGCAGCCAACGCCTCGGTTCAAATCTGCAGCACAGCAGCGCAGGCGGCAGCCGTGAGCACTTTGTTCACAGGAGCTGTGGCCGGGTGCACCACGCTGTACTTCCCCCGCACGTATGGTCGAGTGGACGCGCTCGGTGCGACCATCCCTCAAGTGGAGATTTTGAGCACGAATGTCGGCACGCGGACCGAGGTGGCTTTTACTACCAGCGTGCCGCAAACCTCCTTCACCTACACCACTGCCCCACTGATCGCTGCCAGCTTACGCATCCCCGGTGCGGTGTACACCTTTCAGCACAAAATCGAATTTGCCATTTCTCCAAACGGGCCATGGTACGGCTCAAGATATTTTGAAAGGGCCGAAAGCGCTTTATCCGACCCCTTTGAGCCCCTCTCTGCGCCCAACACTTACTCTCTCGACGCCGCATTCACCGATTCGAACGCTTTAGGTCGACCTTGGCTACCTGGCCCCGGCAGTTACCGCATTCGGCTCTGTTACGGGGCAAAGAGCCGCGCGCTCTTCTTCGATACTCCCCA
>JAAFHN010000137.1 GCA_013298415.1 Comamonadaceae bacterium | reverse complement strand
CGGGTGGAGCCGCGCGCTGCGCAGCTCCGGGGCTTTCAACCTGCTACCGGGCCGCCATCGGCACGTCGCACGGCAACGGTTGCCGAGCGGGGGCGGCCGCCACCGCTGGCTACGGGCCAGGTGGTGAAAGCGGATGCATTGCGGGCGAGTTCGTTGTCGGTCAGGATTGCGCCTGCTGCGTTGCGCGGCGCGCGCGGGTGGTTGCCCACTTCGCCGGGGTGCTGTACGTTGATGAAAACCGTGCTGCGATCAGGTGTGAAACTGATGCCGGTGATTTCGCAGCCCGCAGGGCCCACCAAGAAACGGCGGATTTCTCGCGTGGCCGGGTCGGCAACCAGCATTTGGTTGTTGCCCATGTTGGCAAAGTCGGCGGTGTTGGCGTAGCTGCCGTCGGTTTGAATCCACATGCGCCCGAAGCTGTCGAAGGCGAGGCCATCGGGGCTGTTGAAGATGTTATCGGCCGTGATGTTGGAGGAAGGCGCGCGGGTGCCGGTCACGCTCGGTTGGCCTGCCATCACGAAGATGTCCCACGTGAAGCTGAGCGCTGTGGCATCGGCATTGGCATCTTGCCAGCGCACGATGTGGCCCCAGACGTTGTTGTCACGGGGGTTGGCTTCGTCCACCGCTGGGCGGGCGCTGCCGGCCGTGGTGGTGCCTGCGGCGGCATTGCTGGCTGGCTGGGTTGCTGTGGGCGTGGTGCCACGGCGGTTGTTGTTGGTGAGGGTGACGTAGGCTTCGCCGGGCTTCAGCGGGTTCACCGCCACCCACTCGGGGCGATCCATCATGGTGGCGCCGACGCGGTCAGCCGCTTGGCGCGCGCGCATCACCACGTCACCCTGGCTGGTGAAGCCGTTTTCTACAGTGAGGCCGTTTTGGCCAAAAACGAGCGGGATCCACACGCCCGTGCCCATGCGGTCGCCCACGGTTGCGCCTGCGTCAAAGCGGGCTACATAGAGCGTGCCTTCAGCAAGCAAGTTGCGGTTGGCAGCGCTTGTGGGGTTGGCCCGGTCGAAGGTGCCAGTGCTCACGAATTTGTAGATGTATTCGTTGCGCTCGTCGCAACCCATGTAGACCACCACGCGCCCATTGGTGGCGATGGTGAGCGCGGCGTTCTCGTGCTTGAAGCGGCCGAGCGCGGTGCGTTTGACGGCCTGGCTTGCTGGGGCGAAGGGATCGACTTCCACGACCCAGCCGTGGCGGTTGGGTTCATTCGGTGTGGCGTTCACGTCAAAGCGCGGATCGGCGGTGTGCCACATGTAGCCAAAGCCGTTTTGCGACACACCGTAGCGGTTTTCCAGCGCGGTGGGGGTGCGCGTGCCGTTCCAGCCAAAGTAGCCGTTGAAGTTTTCTTCGCAGGTGAGGTAGGTTCCCCAAGGCGTTTGGCCGTTGCCGCAGTTGTTCAGCGTACCAAGTACCAGGGTACCGGTGGGGTCGGCCGCGGTGCGCATGGCTTCCATGCCAGCGGCTGGGCCTTGGATGGTGATGGGTGTGTTGCCGTGGATGCGCCGGTTGTAGGGCGAGCTGCGCACATGCTCCCAGGTGCCACTGGCATTGCGTCGAATGTGGGCCACGCTGATGCCATGCGCCGCCTGGGCTTTGCGGGCTTTCTCAAAGGTGAAGGGCAGCATCCAGTTGGCTGCATCGCTGCCGGGGGCGTAGAAGTACTCAGGGTTGATGTACTCGTGGTTCATCACCAGCAAACCTTCATCACTGCGCTCACCCAGCGCATTGCCTGCGGCATTGAAGCCAAAGAAGGTCATGCCGTCGTGGTTGTCGCCGATCTGTTGCTCCTGATCGGCAGCGCTGTTGGTGGCATCGGTGCGGAAAGCGGGTGCAAAGCTGTTGATCGGCTCGCCCCAGGCCAGCATGGCTTGCGAGGTGTAGCCATTCGGCACCACGATGGCATCGCCAGACGAGGTGGCAATGCCTTGGAAACCCAGCATGCGCTCTGCGGGCGGAGCAGGGGGCGCGGGAGTAACGGGCGGGGCAAGGGGCGGCGCAGCGGGTGCAGCGTCTCCGCCACCGCAGGCTGCGAGGCCGCCCAAGAATGGCACAGCTGCTACGCCCAAGCCGCCAAGCAGCATGCGGCGGCGGCTGGGTTGCGCGGCAACTGCGCGCTCAATCACTTGGTCCAAGTGCAGGTTTTGGCTGGGGTTGGATACCCCGTCGTCGTTCGTCAAAAATTGTGGCATTGCAAGCACTCCAGTGGGTTACGGTGTGCGTGCATGGTGCTGGCCCTGCGTGACGAGGGCGTGAAGGCTGCGTGACGATTGGGTGACAAGCCGCATCACCTGCTGCGCATCCGCCTTCCTGCGGTGCTGAACACGCGCTGCGCAGCCGCGATACGCAAACTCAAAAATCAGCCAACAGGGCGGCGACAGGGTCAATGCTGTCTGTGTACGCGGCGGCACCGTTGCACTGCTGCCCGGCACGAGCTTCAAAGTGCAGATGTACCCCGGAGGATTTGCCCACGCTGCCTTCGTAGCCGACCAGATCTCCTAGCGCGACAGTCGAGCCAGCACGCACCGCGTGGTATCGGGCGTGCAGCATCAAGAAAGTGCGCCTTGAGTGGAACTCGTGAATGACAAGTGGATTGCCTTTCAGCTTCAGTGCCTCGGCATCCAAAATGTCTGGGCAGCCGTAGCCAGCATCGGCCACCGCAGCGCCGCGGCCATTCGCAAACATGACCCACCCGTGTACGGGTGTCGCGATGGCGGCGCTCGGCTTTGCGCGAAGCAGTTGATTGATTTCCGCAGCGGATTTTCCGCTCGGATCAATCGGCTCTTTGTAGGCCGGATCGCTGGCAATCGCCAGATCAGAAAGGGCAGCGCAGTCGATCCCAGTGTGCCAATTTGCAGGGTTGGTGGTGTAGCGCGGCGGCGTGCGAGGGCCCCAATCTGCCGATGCCACGCCGGGATCTGAGATGAACAGTTTGGCGCATGCCCTGGCTAACCGCTCCTCGCCTTGCACGGTTGTGCTCGTGGCATCCGGGGAGGGGCTGGGGGTATCCGGCACAAACTTGGATCCGCCTTCACCGCCGCATCCCACACCGCTGGCGAGCGCCGCGAGCATTCCAGCGAGCGCCAGCGCCCGCACCCAGGCTTGACTTGGCCCAGGAGAAGCCGCAGTCTGCTTGGAAGTTGGGCAACAAACGCCGCTGGAATCAGCTGTCATGCGCTGGGTCAAAGGAATGTCAACAGGGGTTAAGGATAGCGCAACCCGCCCCAATTTCGACCCGGCCAGAAGATGACCAAGCGCCCCACGGACGGAGATCAAAAGGAGGATTGGCGGCATGGCGGTCAGCGCTGAATTCAGCTTTCATGAAGACTTGTTCGCTTTTCAAACGCACCAATTGGGTGAAAGCGCTACACACCCGAGTGCGCCCGCCTGGAGCCGACCAGCGGCGGGCTTTGCGGGCTGCTTAAAAACGTGAATTCATCCTGCTGTCTCCATGAGCCCCAGACGCGGGGGAATCACCAACGATCGGCACCGGCTCGCGCGGGAACGCGATAGAACGCTGCGGGAAGCCCTCAATTCCCCGCGTGAAAACACGCACTTGGATGGACTGCGCAACAAAAAGCCCGCTCCAGCGGGCTTTTTGTTGGGACGGGGGGCCTGGTGTCACGTGACGCGATACCAGTGCGGGTGCGGCTCAGGCGGGAGTCACGGCAGGCTGCTGCGGCTGTGCAGGCTGCGCGCCATCGCTCGGGCCATTTCCGCTCGCGTTGCCGCCTGGATTTCGCGGCGTGTAGTCTTTGGCAACTCGCGGCTCGCGGCCGGCCATGATGTCGTCAATCTGCTCGGCATCGATGGTTTCCCATTCCAAGAGCGCCTTGGCCATCGCGTGCATCTTGTCTTGGTTGTCTTCGATCAGTTGCCGGGCCAGCTTGTACTGCTCGTCGATGATGCGGCGAATTTCACTGTCCACCTGCACCATCGTGGCTTCGCTCATGTTGGTGGTTTTGGTGACGCTGCGGCCCACAAACACCTCGCCTTCGTTTTCGGCGTAGACCATGGGGCCGAGCTTTTCGCTCATGCCGTACTTCATCACCATGTCGCGGGCCAAGTTGGTGGCGCGCTCAAAGTCGTTGCTCGCACCGGTGGTCATCTGCCCCATGAACACTTCTTCGGCAATGCGTCCACCAAAAAGCATGCTGATTTGGTTCAACATGAAATCGCGGTCGTAGCTGTAACGGTCTTGCACCGGAAGGCTCATCGTCACGCCGAGGGCTCGACCACGCGGAATGATGGTGACCTTGTGGACAGGATCGCATTTGGGCAGCATCTTGCCGATCAGTGCGTGCCCAGCTTCGTGGTAAGCCGTGTTGCGGCGCTCAGCCTCAGGCATCACCATGCTCTTGCGCTCGGGGCCCATGAAGATCTTGTCTTTGGCTTTCTCAAAATCCTGCATTTCCACCACGCGGGCATTGCGGCGGGCAGCCATCAGTGCGGCTTCGTTGCACAGATTGGCCAAATCCGCGCCGCTCATGCCGGGCGTGCCGCGCGCGATGATGCTGGCGCTCACGTCTTGCCCAATTGGAATCTTGCGCATGTGCACATTCAGCACCTGCTCACGGCCACGGATATCAGGCAGTGTCACGTAAACCTGGCGGTCAAAACGACCTGGGCGCAGAAGGGCTTGATCCAGAATGTCGGGCCGGTTGGTGGCGGCGCACACGATCACGCCGAGGTTGGTTTCGAAACCATCCATCTCCACCAGCATTTGATTCAGCGTTTGCTCGCGCTCGTCGTTGCCACCGCCTAAGCCTGCGCCGCGCTGACGGCCCACTGCGTCGATCTCGTCGATGAAGATGATGCAAGGCGCGTTTTTCTTCGCGTTTTCGAACATGTCGCGCACGCGGGCGGCGCCCACGCCCACAAACATCTCCACGAAATCCGAGCCGGAAATCGCGAAAAACGGCACTTTGGCTTCACCGGCGATGCTTTTGGCGAGCAGGGTTTTGCCCGTGCCTGGCGGCCCAACGAGCAACAAGCCGCGCGGGATTCGCCCACCCAGCTTTTGAAACTTGGCTGGATCTTTCAAGAAGTCCACGACTTCTTTCACCTCCTCCTTGGCTTCGTCGCAACCCGCCACATCGGCGAAGGTCACCGTGTTCGCGCTTTCATCCAGCATCTTGGCTCGGCTCTTGCCGAAGCCAAACGCGCCGCCCTTGCCGCCGCCTTGCATCTGCCGCATGAAGTACACCCATACGCCGATCAAAATCAGCATCGGGAAGGCATTGATCAGAAGGCTCACGAGCAAGCTCTGCTCTTCGCGCTTTTGCACCTCAAATTTCACGCCATTGTTGATGAGGTCGTTCACCAAACCACGATCCAAATAAGTGCCCACGGTGCGCACTTTGCTGCCGTCGGTTTGCGTGGCAACCACTTCGGTGTTGCCAGCGCCTTCCACGATGGTGGCTTGCTGGATTTGCTTGCCGCGCACGCGCTCCAAAAATTCCGAATAGCCCAGCGAAGTGGCACCGCCCGCCGGCCCTTTGCCCTCGAATTGCTTGAACACGGTGAACAGCACCATGCCAATGACGAGCCAGACGGCGACTTTAGAAAACCACTGGTTGTTGTTGTTCAACGGGAACCTTTCAACGCGCCCGAAAAGGGGGCGCGGGCTTGACGGAATGTGCGGATGATTGTAGGCATTTCAAGCGGCCTCAATCGCAATGGGGTCAGGCAGCGCTGGGGGCCACTTCAAAGCGTTTTGAGCCCAATGCCCACCACAAAGGTTTCAGACGATTTGTCTCGGCTGGCTTTGGGTTTGATGGGTTTGACGACCTTGAATGTTTCTTTGAAAAGCTTGATGAGCTGGCTGTAGCCGCTGCCGTGGAACAGCTTGCAGGTGAGCGAGCCATCTTCGGCCATGTGCTTCACAGCGAAATCCACAGCCAATTCCACCAGGCCCGCGATCCGCGCGGAATCGGATGAGGCCACGCCTGAGAGGTTGGGCGCCATGTCTGAAATCACAGCGTTCACCTTGCGGCCCGCGAGCGAGGCCACCAGTTGCGCGTGCACCTCGTCCGTTTGGAAGTCGCCCTGGATGAAGGTCACGCCCTCGATCGACTCCATGGGCAGGATGTCGAGCGCGATGATGGTGCCGTTTAGCTCGCCCACTGCTGCACCTGAGGGCGAGAGCTTGCGCCGCGCGTACTGGCTCCAAGCGCCGGGTGTAGAGCCTAAATCCACCACGATGTCGCCGGGGCGGATGAGCTTTAAGGTCTCGTCCAGCTCTTTCAATTTGTAAGCCGCCCGAGCGCGATAGCCCTCTTTTTTGGCGAGCTTCACGTAGGGATCGTTCACATGGTCGTTGAGCCACGCCTTGTTGATCTTTTTGCTTTTGCTTTGAATCTTCACCCAGGGATAATACCGACATGACTGCCATCACCCTCACCATCGCCGAACGCAAAGCTCACCGGGCCGACGCGCACCACCTGAACCCCTTGGTGCTGATCGGCGCAGATGGCCTGAGCGATGGCGTGAAAAAAGAGATCGACTTCGCGCTGAGCGTGCATGGGCTGATCAAAGTGCGGGTGTTTGGCGACGACCGCGCAGCCCGCGAAGCCATGTACAACGAACTCTGCGATGCGCTGGGCGCAGCACCCATTCAACACATTGGCAAGCTGCTGGTGCTGTGGCGGCCACCGGTTGACAGAGATGCTGCCAAGGCTGCGGCTGAAGCTGGCGAACGCCGCCCTGGCCCCAAAGACGTGAAGGTGCTCAAGTACAGCAGCCGAGGCGGCCAGCGGCCCGAGGTGAAGATCATGAGGGTGCTGGGCAATCAGCGGCTCACCAAAGCAGGCGTATTGAAAAACGCCAAACCCTTCCAAAAGTCGGTGAAAAAGCGCGCTCAGGGCTGAGAAGCCGGGGCTAAAACCTCTGCGGGCTTGGCCAGGCTCCACAGCGCGCCAAGCGCCATCACCCATTGCAGGGCAAACATGGCAGTGCCAAGGC
>JAAFHN010000516.1 GCA_013298415.1 Comamonadaceae bacterium | reverse complement strand
ATGATCGTGGGGCCGATCACGGTGCGCAGCGCATGCAGCCACCACTTTTGCCCGGTGATTGGGCAAGTCTGGATCGGCATCATGCCCAATGAGCACACCAATGTGATTGGCCTCTCGAAATACGCGCGCATGGCCGAATGGATCATGGGCCGCCCGCAGATTCAAGAAGAAGCCGTGGTGCAGCTGGCCGACCTGATCCAGGAAAAAACCCAGCCCGATGGTCTTGCCATCGTGATGGAAGCCAGCCACTACTGCATGGGCTGGCGTGGCGTGAAAGACATGGACAGCAAGATGATCAATTCGGTGATGCGCGGCGCGTTTTTGAAAGACCCGAACCTGCGCCGCGAATTCTTGGCCTTGATCCCCAAAAAATAAGGAGCCCCCATGCTGATTCGTTTGCTCTACGTAAGCCGCGCGGTGGCCCCCGATCCCGGACGGGCCACCGATACGATCTTGAGCCAAAGCCGCGCACACAACCTCAACAACGGCATCACCGGCATCCTGTGCTACGGCGGTGGCATTTACCTGCAAGCCATCGAGGGTGGGCGCAATGCCGTCAACGAGCTCTACAACATCATCGTGAAAGACCCGCGCCACTCCGATGTGGTGCTCTTGCACTACGAAGAAATCACCGAGCGCCGCTTCGGCGGCTGGACGATGGGGCAAGTGAACCTCTCCAAAATCAACACCTCCATCGTGCTCAAGTACAGCGAAAAACCCGAGCTAGATCCCTACCGCGTGAGCGGCAAAGTGAGCTTGGCACTGCTCGAAGAACTGATGGCCACCGCCTCAATCATCGGAAGAGGTTAGACCTATCCCGATTGAAGCGCTCGCGCTGGTGCTGATCGGCGCGCTGATCCACGCGAGCTGGAACATCGTTGCCAAGAAGGCGGGCGGCGACGGGCGTTTTGCCTTTTACACGGCCGCCATCCAAGCCGCGTTTTGGAGCCCGTTTTGCCTTTGGTTTGGCTGGCAAGTGGTGCCGAGCTGGGGCTGGCTGCACTGGGCCTTGCTGGCGGCGAGTGCGGCGCTGCACAGCTTGTATTTCCAAGCCTTGCTCGCGGGCTATCGCAAAAGCGATCTCACGATTGTCTACCCCATGGCGCGCGGCAGTGGGCCAATGCTCTCATCTGTCGTGGCGGTGGTGGTGTTTGGCGAGCAGATTTCTGCAATTGGCGCAGCCGGCATCGTGGGTGTGGGGCTTGGCGTGTTTTTCATCGCGGGCGGCCCGGCCTTGGTGCGCAGGTTGATCGCGCCGGCAAGCGACCAAGCCACGCCTGAAGAACGCATGCGCCTGCACGCTGGGCTTTTTTGGGGCCTGCTCACGGGTGCGTTCATCGCGAGCTACACGGTGCTCGATGCCTACACCGTGAAGGTGCTTGCCATCTCGCCGATTTTGTTTGACTACTGGTGCAACGTGCTGAGGCTGCCTCTCACCGTGGGCTTGGTCTGGGGGCGTTGGGCGGATTCTTGGGCGCAGTGCAAAACGCAGTGGAAGCACGTGGCCATTGTGGGCATCGTCAGCCCGATCAGCTATGTGTGTGTGCTCTACGCCATGAAGCTCGCCCCAGTGAGCCACGTGGCCCCTGCACGCGAAGTGAGCATGCTGTTTGCCGCGCTGATCGGCGGGCATTTGCTCGGCGAGTCGGATCGAGGTGCACGCATTGTGGGCGCAGCCTTCATGGCACTCGGTGTGATGGCTTTGGCGCTGGGCTGAGCATGCGGCTGCTGGGTTGCGATTTTTCCAGCGCACCGAATGCCAAGAAGCCCATCGTTCAGGCCTGGGGCCAGCTTTCGGGCAGCGGCGAAAGCGGCGTACTCACGCTCGAACGCTTAGAAACCTTCACCTCTCTGGACCAGTGGCAGGCCGCTTTGAGCGAGCCTGGCCCCTGGCTCGGCGCGTTTGATCTTCCGTTTGGCCTGCCGCGCGAACTGATTGAAACGCTGGCCTGGCCCACCGAATGGCTGGCCTGCATGCGCCACTACCAAGCGCTATCGCGCGATGAAATTCGCACCGCTTTCAAAGCCTTTTGTGATGCGCGCCCAGTTGGCGGCAAGTTCGCACACCGCGCAGCCGATGCCCCCGCAGGCTCAAGCCCCAGCATGAAGTGGGTGAATCCGCCTGTTGCCTTCATGCTGCATGCGGGCGTGCCGCGCTTGATGGATGCAGGCATCACGCTCTTTGGTCTGCACGCGCAAGACCCGCAGCGCATCGGGCTCGAAGCCTATCCTGGCCTGCTGGCCCGCCGCGTGATTGGCAGCCGCAGCTACAAAAGCGACGATTCGGCCAAGCAAACCCCAGATCGCTTGATCGCCCGCAAGGATTTGCTCACCGCCCTCGAGCTGGGCTTGGCCCCGAACACGCCGCAGAGCCCCTGGCCCCGACTGCGCATGCGCTCTGGCCTGCGCGACTCGCTGCTGGCTGACGCAAAAGGCGATGCGCTAGATGCGGTGCTCTGCCTCGTGCAAGCCGCTTGGGCGCACCAGCGGCAATTGGCGGGTGATGCGCGCTTTGGGCTGCCCGAGTTCGATCCGCTGGAAGGCTGGATCGTCTCGGCCTGAACAGCGGCGCATGTGTCGCCAACGGGTCGCAGGCGCCTGGCCGTGCTGCGGTTTCTGCGGATGACAGCTCGCTTGCAATCGCACAAAATGTTTGCATGCAAGTTCTCCTCATTGAAGACGACAGCTTTTTGCGCACCACCTTGGCGCGCACCCTGTCGCGCCAAGGCATTCAAGTGC
>JAAFHN010000194.1 GCA_013298415.1 Comamonadaceae bacterium | reverse complement strand
TTTTCTAAGGAAACCGTGGAACTGCCTGGCGGCAAGGTGGGGCGGGAAGCGCCGCGCTTGGAGTTTGCGGGCTCCCACTTGGCATCGCCGCAAGGGCACAGTGCTGATTTGCTCACGCGCACACTGATCGGGCTTGCGGGGGGCGTGGTGCTCTCGCTGCTGGGCTTGGTTTGGTTTGGTGGGATTGCTGCGGTCACTGCCTCGCGGGGTCTGGCCCAGGGCATGGGTGCTGTGTGGCGAAACGACACGGAGCTGCCGCTGCGTGCCGCTTGGATCACGTTCAGCTTGCTGGCGCTGGCAGCGGGCGCCTGCGTGAGCGTTGCCCAGGCGTATCACGTGCTGGGCACGGATCGCACGGGCAACGATGTGCTCGTGCAGGCGCTGAAGTCCATCCGCACCGCCTTCGTTGTAGGTGGCTTGGCCACGCTGGCCACATTGCCGTTCGCCGTGGTTCTGGGCGTGATGGCCGGCTACTTTCGAGGCTGGGTGGATGATGTGATCCAGTATGTGTACACCACCTTGTCCAGCATCCCGGCAGTGCTGCTGATCGCAGCCAGCGTGTTGATGGTGCAGGTTTACTTGGACACGCACCCCGAGCTGTACGACACCTCGCTGGAGCGGGCCGATGTGCGGCTCTTTGCGGTCTGCGTGATTTTGGGACTCACGAGCTGGGCCACGCTCTGCCGCCTGATCCGGGCAGAGACCATGAAATTGCGTGAGCTGGATTTCGTGCAAGCGGCGGTGGCATTTGGCGTGAGCCCCGTGCGGGTGATGGCGCGACACATCCTGCCCAATGTGATGCACTTGGTGTTGATCACCACCGTGCTCGGTTTTTGTGAATACGTGCTCTACGAAGCCGTGCTGAGCTACGTGGGCGTGGGGGTTGATCCGAGCATGAACAGCTTTGGCGGCATGATCAACCAAGCGCGCGGCGAACTGAGCCGCGACCCCATTGTGTGGTGGAGCTTTGCTTCCGCTTTTGGCTTCATGGTCACGCTCGTGCTCGCGAGCAACTTGTTTGCCGATGGCGTGCAGCAAGCTTTTGACCCACGCGCCCGCACCTTCAAGCTGAAGCTCGGCAGCGCCAAACCGAGCAGCGCCGCTGTTGCAGGAGCCAAGCCATGAGCACTGCTGCCCCCTTGATTGACGCCCGCGACCTCGAAGTCGGCTTGGATTCAGAGACGGGATTGGTTCAGGCGCTCGATGGGGTGTCGATCAGCATCCAGCGCGGCGAAACCTTCGCCTTGGTGGGCGAATCCGGCTGCGGCAAGAGCATGACGGCGCTCGCCCTGATGCGTTTACTGCCAGACAACGGCCAAGTGCGTGCAGGGCAGGTGAAAATCGTCAATTTGCAGGGAAATCACAGCTCTGTCCAATCAAAATCAAGATCTGATGCTATCGATGTGCTAGCGATTCCGGAATCCGAGATGCGCGCCTACCGCGGTGGCGCGATGGGCATCATCTTCCAAGAGCCCGCCACAAGCCTGAACCCGGTGATGAAGGTGGGCGATCAAATCGTTGAATCCATCGAGGCGCACACCGCTCTTCGCGGCGCTGCTGCCCGGGCCAAGGCCATCGATTGGCTCAAGCGTGTGGGCATCCCCGAGCCAGAGCGACGGATCGACACCTACCCTTTCCAAATGAGCGGCGGCCAAAAGCAGCGCGTGATGATTGCCATTGCGCTCGCTGCAGAGCCCAAGCTTTTGATCGCCGACGAGCCCACTACCGCGTTGGACGTGACCATTCAGGCCCAAATTCTGGATTTGCTGAAAGACCTTCAGCGGGAATTCGGCATGGGCTTGCTGCTCATCACCCACGATCTGGCTGTGGTGCGGCAAATGGCAGACCGCGTGGCGCTCATGTATGCCGGGGAAATCATCGAAACCGCCACCGCGAACGATTTTTTCGCCGCGCCCAAGCATCCCTATGCCCGCGCCTTGCTTCAAGCGCTGCCCGATGCCGCCAAGCGTGGTGAGCCGCTCGCAGCCATCGCAGGCACCGTGCCGGCGCTCACTCAAGCGTTTTCAGGTTGCCGCTTTGCGCCGCGCTGTGTCCATGCGCAATCACACTGCTCGGGTACGCCGCCAGCATTGGAACCGCTCGTGAGTTCCGCCGGTTCTGCGTCGTCGACGGGCGCGTCGAGCACCCATCTCGTGCGTTGCCTGCGCGCTGCAGACATCGAAAGCGCTACAAAAAGCGCAGCATCCATCACTGTAAATACCAGGACAGAGACCCCATTCTCTGCAAAATTGCTGTCTGGCACACCGCTGTTGGCTGTGAAAGACCTGCGTGTGAGCTTTCTGCAGCGTCAAGGTTGGCTGCAGCGCAATGCGCCGGGTTTTGTGGCCGTGGATGCCGTGAGCTTTGAGCTGAGTGCTGGGCGGACTGTTGCCCTGGTGGGCGAATCGGGCTGCGGCAAAACCACCACCGGCAAAGCCTTGATGCGTTTGCTGGATCGCTCCGCCCAGATCACCGGCCAGGCCAGTTTGGGCGAAGCGAATCTGCTTTCCAACGCGGGTGATGCCCTGCTGGCCGCCCGCAGGCAAATGCAGATCATCTTCCAAGACCCCTTCGCCTCGCTCAACCCGCGCATGCGCGTGGGCGAAATTCTGGCCGAAGGCATGCAAGCCCTGCGACCCGAGTGGAGCGAAGAAGAGCGGCAGGCCCGAATCGCGCCACTCATTGAGCGCGTGGGCCTCAGAAAAGACGCCCAAACCCGCTGGCCCCACGAGTTCTCAGGCGGTCAGCGCCAGCGCATCGCCATTGCCCGGGCGCTGGCCGTAGCGCCCAAGCTCATCATCTGCGACGAACCCACCTCCGCGCTCGATGTGAGCGTGCAGGCCCAAATCCTGAACCTGCTGGCCGAACTTCAAAGAGAAATGGGCCTCGCCTACCTCTTCATCACCCACAATTTCGCAGTCGTGGAGTATTTTGCTGACTACATCTGCGTGATGAACAAAGGCAAAATCGTGGAGCAGGGGGCTGCGCAAGCCCTTCTGGCTGAACCAAAGCACGTCTACACGCAGCGCTTGCTGGCGGCGGTGCCGAGGGTTTAGATGCCCGTCTCTCATGCGCGGTCGATAGCGGCGTTTTGCCTGTTGACAGGCCTGGGGCCATGGTTTCTTGCTACCCAAGACATGGCCGATGGCATTCACGTCGAAGTGTGGCTGCAAACCGGTGATTTCAACTACATTCGTGCCGCCTTCATGGATGGCAATTGGTACCTCACGCCCGCAATATTTTTATTCTGTCGGTTCATCAGTGAAGCCACCGGAATTGCATATTTTTTGGTTGCATAGGTTTTTTTGCTCATCACTGTCGTGGGAATTGCTGACGAAACCCGCAGGCTGAGCATCAAATGGTTCGCCTTGGACGAAGCTCATTCAATATTGATTGCATCGGTTATTTTTGCCTTTTCGATATGGTACGTGATGATGGGCTACAACATGTGCATGGGGCATTTTTTGGCGATTTACGCCGTATTGCTCGGGCATCGAATTTGGTCCAGCAGCCATCGTCTTGCATCTGTGGGTTTGGTTCTGATCGCCTTGTCGTTTCAATTGGCTTCGAACTTGTTGTTTGTCATCGCTTCGGAGATGACGCAGCAGCTTTTGCATCCCCGAACCACCGCCACAGTTAAGCAGCGGCTGATACGGCTTGGGATTTTGCTGGTCCTGGCTGCGTTTTGGTACGTCGCAGTTTGGAAGCTTCATGCGCCTCGTGAGATGTTTGTACAATACAATCAGGTGAAAAATCCATTGCAGCTTGAATCCTGGATGGCATTCGCACGCAGTTTGGGCATTTTTGCCACATGGTGGGCGCTCCTCTTGGTCCCTCTGGCTGGACTGACATACGGGCTGCGTGGACGATTCAAGTTGTGGCTTAGCGAATCCAGTAGTCAGAAACAGCTGCTGAGCCTGGCAGTGCTCTACGCAGCCGCCATCGCAGCCTACGAGGCCGCAGGTTTGGGAGGCCCGCTTTGGGCGTGGCTGCCCGAGCCTGGCGCACGGGGCGTGTCGGCCTGGTTGGCCTCAACCAATGCGCTCGGCGCCTTCGCGGTTTGGTATGGGAGCTGGCACTCTCGCCATATGCTGCTCGGTATGGTGGTGTTTGCGTTGATCGCGGCGTGGGTTGCCTCCGTGTCGTCATTGTTACAGGCCCCCGCTTCCGCCTCGAGGCCCTCCAATCAACGCTTTGGACTGTGGGCACCCTCCGCCAGCATGCTCGTCGCTTTCCTGGTTTGGCTGAGCTGTTGGGGCCTGCCAGGGTTCGCGTCAAAGCTCAAGCGATTGCACACGGAGGCCAGCGTTGTGAACGCCCTCAAACAGCTGCAACCACCCGCGCCGGGGTTGGTTGCGCTGAAGATCAAAACTCCAATTGATTTTCGCGCGGCGCCTATTGAGAGCAATTTGTTGCTTTGGCAGGCTTACGGAAAGCAGGATTGGGTCTCCTATCTCTCACCAAATATCGCACCCGTAGTCACCGTTGCCGAGCATCAAGCCGTGAGCACGGTTAACATTCCCATTCAGTACAGAGAAAATGCAAGCTATTTCTATCTGATGAAAGATTTTCGCTGGAATGTCACCTGTCGAACAAGCATCGAATTTGATGTTTCAAATCCAGGTTTGAGCGACTGGGTATACAAATCGAGCTGGAATTCAAATGCAATCACACTTGCAAAAATAATCAGTGTTACACAAAATTGTTAAAGCTCAATGGTGATTTGTTTCAATGAGGATTTTATCTGATGAAAGCCGTCATATTGGCAGGTGGTTTGGGGACGCGAATCAGTGAAGAATCCAGTGTTCGACCCAAACCGATGATTGAAATAGGGGGTATGCCGATACTGTGGCATATCATGAAAATCTACTCGCATCACGGAATCAATGATTTTGTGGTATGTCTGGGTTATAAAGGTTATGTCGTTAAGGAATTTTTTTCAAATTACTTTTTGCACAGCTCGGATGTCACCATCGATTTACAAAGCAACGCGCTCGAAGTGCACCACCGTTACGCCGAGCCTTGGAAGGTTACTTTAGTGGACACTGGGATCAATACGATGACCGGCGGCCGCTTGAAGCGCGTATCCAAGTACCTCGATGACAAAACCTTTTGTTGCACCTACGGCGATGGAGTGGCTGACGTCGATCTCAAGGCCGTGATCGCAGCGCACCGCGCGTCGGGTAAAGCTGGCACGATGACGATCGTGCAACCGCCCGGTCGATTCGGCTCCGTGGTGCTTGAGGATGACACCGTGCGACGTTTTGCGGAAAAGCCGGCTGGCGATGGCGCGTGGATCAATGCCGGTTTTTTTGTACTAGAACCCGCCGCTTTGGATGGCATTGCTGGCGATAATTCGATTTGGGAGCGAGAGCCTCTTGAGCAATTGGCAGCGCGAGGTGACCTGAATGCCTATCGCCATCATGGGTTTTGGGCGGCAATGGACACACTGAGAGACAAAACCTCACTTGACGAGCAGTGGCAACGGGGACGCGCACCCTGGAAAGTCTGGTCATGAGTGAACTTGCAACGGGGAAATTGCCGGTCGCATCGGCCTGGCAATTCAAGCGCGTCCTCCTCACGGGCCACACCGGTTTCAAGGGCGCGTGGATGCAGGTTTGGCTGCGCATGTTGGGGGCAGCGGTGAGCGGGTTGGCACTGGCTCCAGAGCCAGGGTCTTTGTGCAGCCGCTTAGATGAGCGCTTTGATGATGCTGCTGGGCGCTGTGACGT
>JAAFHN010000303.1 GCA_013298415.1 Comamonadaceae bacterium | reverse complement strand
GAAATGTTGGCTCTACGACACAGTCTTTTCGTGAATGCTTCCAGTCCATCATCGGCGCAACAGAAAGCCGCCAGGGGCTGAACGCGCTTCTTTGCGCGCCTGGCGGCCTTGTAATAGGTTGGGTCTCGTTCATGCGGGCGCGATGTTACCGCCCGCTTGTCCCCTGCCCTGGTTTGGCTTACTGCCCTTGCGCCAACGCGAATCCCCGCTCGCCATCGAAGGTGCAGAGGTTTTCGGTTTTGATCACGTCGATGCCAAACTCAGTCAGGCGGCTGAGCAGTTTGCAGATGTCAGCATGGCCGATCACGCCGCTTGCGTCTGTGGCCACAAAGCGGCAGCGCCAATGGTCGGTGCAAAAAGTCTCGGGAAATCCACCTGGAAACACCTTCACACCGCGATTGGTGATGACTTGCAGCTCGAGCCGTGAGTCGTTGAAGGCGGTGAGCATGGCACCCAGCGCATCCGGCGTGCGCACTGCATCGTGCACAAACACGTCCACACCCACCATGGTTTTGAGCGCTGGCGCTTTGCGGGTGTAGAGCGGTTTGCTGGCAGCAAATGCCTTGGGCGCGGGGTTCTTGTAGCGCACGGGCGCGAGCGTTTGCGGCTCTTGGCCAAGGCACGCGATCACGGCTTGCGCAAAGGCTTGGGTGCCCAAGATGGTTTCGGATTTCGGGCCTTTGAGATCGACGGTGTGTTGGCCGTCTTCAATCGTGCGCAGCCAGGCGTTGTGCACGCGCTCGGCCACATCAGCCTGGCCGATGTGCACGAGCATCATCACAGCACCCAAAAGCAGGCCGCTGGGGTTGGCCAAATCTTGGCCGGAAATGTCGGGTGCGCTGCCGTGGATGGCTTCAAACATGGCCACGTGCTCGCCGATGTTGGCGCTGCCCGCCAGGCCCACGCTGCCCGTGATTTCAGCTGCGATGTCGCTGATGATGTCGCCATACAAATTGGGCGTCACGATCACGTCGAAGCGCTCGGGCTTGGAGGCGATGCGGGCGGCGCCGATGTCGATGATGTATTTTTCTTGTGCGATGTCGGGATATTCCGCGCCGATTTCCTCAAACACCTTTTGAAATAGACCATCGGTCATCTTCATGATGTTGTCTTTCACCATGCTGGTGACTTTCTTGCGGCCGTGAGCGCGGGCGTATTCAAACGCGTAGCGCACGATTTTTTCGCAGCCGGGGCGCGTGATGAGCTTCAAGCACTGGAACACCTCGTCGGTTTGGCGGTGCTCGATGCCGGCATAGAGGTCTTCCTCGTTTTCACGCACGATCACCATGTTCATCTTGGGATGCGGCGTGTCCACAAAGGGTGCGTAAGCCACGCAGGGGCGCACGTTGGCGTACAAGCCCAGCGTTTTGCGCACGGTCACATTCAGGCTTTTGTAGCCGCCGCCAGACGGGGTGGTGATGGGGGACTTCAAAAACACCTTGGTGCGCCGCAGGCTTTCCCAGGCTGCGGGCTCGATTCCGGCGGTGTTGCCACTCAGGTACACGCGCTCGCCAATTTCGATTTTCTCGGGCGCAATCGCAGCGCCTGCGGCCGCCAATATGTTCAGCGTGGCTTCCATGATCTCAGGGCCGATGCCGTCGCCGTAAGCCACCGTCACCGGTACTGCGACTTTCGACGTTGCGCTGCGTTGTGCTTCGTCGGCTGGCTGCAAAAAGCTGGATTCAAAAATGGGGTCGATGCGGTCGAGTGACATGCGGGTGGCTCCGGTGTGGCCTGCGACATGCAGGAGGAATGGGCCGCACTGTAGGCGTGGTCATCCATTGCATCCAATACTTTCATTTCATGCTTTGCATAGACTACGACCTATGCAAACCGCAAAATCAAACCCCACCGAACGGCGATTAGCGCAGCTTCAGCGCATCACGCCCCAGCAATTGCGTGCGTTTGAGGCCTGCGCCGCGCTCGGCTCCGTCACGCAGGCAGCAGGGGCTTTGCACGTGACGCAGCCAACCGTGAGCGTGCAGTTGCGCGAGCTGCGAGAAACCGTGGGCGAGGCGCTGTTTTCAACGCAGGCCAAGCGCATGAGCCTCACCCCGGCTGGCCAAGCGCTTTTGTTGGCGTCGCAGGATTTGCGCGCTTGCTGGGAGCGCTTTGACGCGAGCTTGGCCGAGCTGCACGGCCTCGTGCGCGGGCAGTTGCGTGTGGCGGCTGTGACGACGGCCGAGTACTTCGTGCCCGACTTGCTGGGGCCTTTTGCCGCAGCCCACCCTGGCGTACAAATCAATTTAGCGATCGAAAACCGCGACGGCGTGGTGAAACGGCTTGAGCGCGGCGACGACGATGTGGCGGTGATGATGATGCCTCCCGCGCACTTGCCGCTGGAGCGCATGCCCTTTTTGGAAAACCCATTGGTGGTGATCGCTGCGCACAGCCACTCACTGCGAGAGGCTGTGAGCAAGCGCCGCCTGCCGCTCAAGCGTCTTGCATCCGAGCGCTGGCTGATGCGGGAGGCAGGCAGCGGCACGCGCATCGCCACAGAGGCCGCGTTTGCCAAGCAAAGCTTCACGCCGCAGGTGGCGATGAGCTTGGGCAGCAACGAAGCGATCAAACACGCGGTGGCTGCTGGTCTTGGTGTGGCGGTGTTGTCGCGCCTGGCGCTCGGCGACGCGCCGCCCGGCAAATTTGCAGAGCTGCCGATTCAAGGCTTTCCTATTGAACGGCAATGGTTTGTGGTGTGGCGGCGCGACCGGCCGCTCACCCCAGCGGCGCGGGGCTTTGTGGCCCACTTGCGGAAGTAGGCTCCCGCCCGAGCTTGGCTACTTGGTGGCGGCCTCTGCGGCTTTGAGCTTCTCAGCCGTTTGCGCTGCACCGTCTTGCAGCACCTGATTGGCTGCGGCTCCCACGCCTTGCACGGTGGCTTGCGCGTTATTGGGCGCGGCCGCGGCGGCTTTTTGCATCGCGTCGGCAGCGGCCTTCGGCAGCTCCACCGGCGGCGCTTTGGCGGCTGGCGCGCCAGTTGGGCCCATGATTTTCGTGCTGACCAAGATGGTCAAGATCAGCATCGCGATCATGATGGCAACGACTTTCATGGGGCGGCTCCTTGTGTCATGTCATTCATTTGCGCGAAGCGATCACGCTGCGCAGCCAAGTGGCCAGCGCTTGCTCGTTATCGCTCCCAGCATCGTAGCGCGAAAGCATGGTGCTGTGCGCCTCATCGCGGTGTTGGTTCACTTTCACTTTGAGTTCGTAGCTGGTGATTTCGAGTTCAAACGCCACGATGCCTGTGAGCATTTTGGCGGTGTATTCCTGGGGCAAGGCACGCCACTGCTCAGCGTAAGCAGGCTCGTGTTCACCAATCAAGGCTTTCAGGATGCGGTCCTTCGCATCCGCCGCCTGATGGTCGATCAACTTCGCTTGCACCTGCGCGTGCAGCACCACGTAGTTCCAAGTTGGCACGCGTTGAATGTCGGCATACACGGATGGCGACATGTACGCATGCGGCCCGCGAAACACGGCAAGTGCTTTCGGGTTGGCCTGCAAGAGCTTCCAGTGCCCATTCGGTCGCGCCACATGGCCCAGAAGCACGAGCTGCTCGCCGCGCTCCACCACGTGCAAGGGCAAGTGCGTCACAAATGGCTCGCCCTCAGCCGACACGCTCACGAGCTGCGCAAACGCCGCTTCGCGCATCAAACGCAGCGCAGCCGCCTTGTCTTTCGAGCGATCAAAGTGCGGCGGCAAGTACATCGTCGAGCTCATCGCAGACCCCCGCCGAGATCAAAAACGCGGCGCGCAAAGCCATTTTTCACGAAAAACCCCACCACTGTCCATACAAAATCAACATTCATTGCTATCTTTTTTGAATTCTCTTCTCTGCATTCCTTAACTCCTGATCTCCTGTGAAGAGGATCCCCACACCCTAGCCCGCGCAAAACGCATTCAACTTATTCCCATCCAAGTCGCGGAAGTAGGCTGCGTAAAAGCCTTTGCCGCGTTCGCCTGGCTTGCCTTCGCAAACCGCGCCAAGCTCGATGGCTTTGGCATACACGGTGTCTACCTTGTCGCGGGAATCCATCACCAGCGCCACCATGTTGCCGTTGCCCACCGTTGCGCCCTTTCCGTCAAAAGGGCGCACCACGGCGAAGCTGGGCACCTGCCAATTCGGCCCCCAAGAAATGCCGTTTGGAAACTCCATCAGGCGCTTGATGCCAAGTGATCCAAAAAGCGCGTCGTAAAACGCCGCTGCGCGCAGCATGTCGTTGGTGCCAACGGTGGTGTAGCCAATCATGGGTTGCTCCTGGT
>JAAFHN010000083.1 GCA_013298415.1 Comamonadaceae bacterium | reverse complement strand
CAGAAGCCAGGCCAAGCAGATCAAATCCCAAATCACCCAGCTGTGCGCAGCGCCAGTCGGCTTACCCACCACCTGCCACAGGGGGTTATCCGAAAAAAGCGCATGCAAGTAGGCCCCGATTGCGCCATGGGGCCGCACGCGCTTTTCTACCTCGTCGATTGAGAGCCGAAGCTGCGCCCCCACGTGATACCCCGGCAGGTAAACCAGGGGCACACCGCTGTCAAAGAGCCACTGGCTGGCCAGCACATCCTGCTCCAGATTGAAAGACGCGTTCACGTGCGGCGCGTGTGAGGGATACGCGCTCGTCCACACCACCACGATCTTTTGCGCGATGTCGGGAGCCAACAGCAAGGCACTGGCCACATTGCTTGGGCAGCCGAGTGCCACCACATAGAGCGGGATGCCATCGGGCATCGCGCGGGCTGTCTCGATCAAGTGCTCGGCCGCCGCGCTTCGGATCGGCTCTGCGAGCGAGCTCAGGTACCCTGGGCTGCCTGCAAAACTGGGGTGGCGACCCTGCATGCCCATCAAAGCCTGCACCTTCTCAATCTCCAGCAAACTGCGCCGCATGCCTTCGTCTGGCGGATTGAAGGGCGCGGCGTCGAATGCCGCCTGGCTGTACATGCGCCTGCGATGGGCAAATGAAAAGGGCGCTGCGTAGATCCCGTGGATGCTGAATCGATCAGGGCGCAGCAACGCCCAGGCAAGTGCAAACTGATCGTCGATCTCGTTCGCAGCATCGGTATCGATCACGATGTTGACCCGGCCTCGCGGCGGCGCGAGCATTTGAAGGCGCAGCGCTTGCGCGATGGGCTGCGAACCAGGTGAATGCGTGGACGGATGCCCTGAGCTTGCGTTGTTCATCATGCTGAAGAAGTGTGCGTGAGCCGGCTTCGGCCCAATGCTTGCCAGCGCTGCCAATCGGCAGGTTCGTCGACATCCCAGAGCGTGGGCAGCTCCGCCCAACTGGCCCCAGCCTGCACCAGGCGCTCGCGCGTTTGGGCCAGCACAGCCGGTGTGCTCCATTCAATCCCCTCAAACGCCTCAGCAACCGCGCGACGCATGCCGATCAGCACGTAGCCGCCGTCTTCAGCGGGGATCAGGCACACGTCATGCGAAGAGAGGCTTCGCGCTGCCGCCTGAAGATGGCCGGGAGCCAAAACGGGGCAATCCGTGCCAATCAGCAGCAGGGGCGGTGCATCCGCCATCGAGAAATGGTGTTGCACGCAGGCCAGCATGCGCGCACCCAAGTCGCCCGGCACCTGGGCTAAACACTGCACGCTCGAGCAACGCCGAAGCGCACGAAAACTGCGATGCGCCACATCAGGCGAGCACCAAAGCACGACCGCGTCCATCGAGGCGGCACTCACGGTGTGCAAGGTTTGGTGCAGCAAAAGCCGCTGCTGCCGCGCGGCCAGGCAATCGCCAAGCAAGGGCGCAAGCCGGGTTTTTGAAAACCCCGGAACAGGCGCCTTCGCCATCACGGCAATGCTGGCATGGGCAGGCGGTGGCACGGCCGCGTAGCCATAGTCCCGCGCCAACTGCGCAGGATCGGCACCCAAAAAGTAGGCGAGGCGAAGTCGCCACATCAACAACACAGTGCGCCAAAAGCCATGTGTTTGCCAACGCCGCGCGGAGGTGACCACCTTTTCATGCAAGCAAGCAGGCCGCCCCAGTGCGCGCAGCCGTCCGCTGAGCGCCACGTCTTCCATCAAGGCTTGATCGGGGAAGCCGCCTAGGGCTTCAAACCAATCAGAGCGCATAAAAATCGCTTGATCGCCAGTGGCGATTCCCGTCCAGCGCGAACGCCAGTTCATCAGCGATGCAACCATGCGCATGCGCCCGTTGACCAAATCAAAGCGAACATCGAATCTGCCCCAACCCTTCGTACGAAGCGCGGCGTCAATCAACGCGATGGCGTTTGGCGGCAAGCGGGTATCGGCATGCAAAAAAAGCAGCCCCTGCGGCTTGCGGCTGGTTTGTGCCGCAGCACCTGCGTTCATTTGCGCAGCGCGCCCCGGCTGGCTGGCAATCAACAGATCGACCCATGGCAGCGCTCGCGCCCAGCTTTCATCTTGGCTGCCGCCATCCACCACCACGATCTCGGCACCTTGCTGGCGCAGTGGCTGAAGCGCTTTGAGCCGCTCCGTCAAGCTTGGCCCTTCGTTCAGCACTGGCATCACGATGCGAAGCCATGGGCCGTTGCTCGTCGTCTCTAGGCGCATGCGGCGTCCGTTCGCATCAGGGTTCGCATCGCGCCGAACCGACTGGCCAGTTGATGAGATTCGGCCAGCACCCAAGCCACGCACTCAGCGCTCAGGTAGTGATCCACTCGTGCCCTCACATGCGCCGCCAATGTTGAATTCACTTTTTGCGCCGACCAGTCTTCGCCATCCACGTCCTCGGCGGCCTCAGCGGTTGACAGCACACGCCACTTGGCACACCAGGTCAAAGACCACAACCACATGGCTTTGCGCAGGCTCAAGTGCCAGGGCAGCGCGTCGCTAGCAAGCTCGGGGCCCACAGCCATTGCCCAAGATGCGTAGAAGCCCGCAACTTCGTTCACCGACAAAACAGCCGCCGCTTCGATGTCCCACGTGGTGGAGGTGTAGAGGCTTGCATGCGCCAAATCAAAGCCTGGGTAGCTGTAGCGGCACTTCTCCAAATCCACGAGATAGGCCAACCCAGGCCCGCCTCTTGTGGGGGCGATCACAAAATTGCCGGGGTGTCCATCAAAGGCGATCAAGCGCCGCTCGGGCCGAGGTGCTTGCTCACACAATGCGCTCAAAGCATCCAACTCAAGCCGAATCTGCTGCATCACGGCGGGCTCCAGGCCAGCAGCATCAGCGTAGCCCGCTTGCACCTGCACTTCCTCCAGCATGGCGCGCAGCGGGTCGTCTGCGTAAATCAAGGGTGGGTAGCCATCGGGCTGCGGCAGAGCCAGCCGATGCACAGCACCCATGCACTGTGCAATCCGAACCAAGTCCTCAGGAAGGTTCGCGGCTTGCCCGGGCACCTCATCCACGATCAAGGCTCCCCTGGGTAAGGCGGGCGTGGGCCAAATCACCCGCAGGCAGCGCGGCGACTGCCCTGAGGCACTCGCTCGGTCAAAACATGCCTTTTGATAGCGAAGATTGCCAACTGCGTCCAGGCCCATTTGGCTTTGCCTTGGCACACGGGCCAACCAGCGCGTGGCGCCCAAGCGCACATGATCGTGCGCCAAGCCCTTGGCACGCAGTGACTCAAACGGCATCGAAAGCCATTCAGCTGCGTCTGGCCATTGCGCGGTCAGCGAGGCCCGAAGAGCCTCAAAAAGTTCAATTTCCGATTCGATCATGAAGGATGTGCGTACGTCCTCAAATCCGTGCAGTTTCGTTGATGGGCAGCCGCGACACCGGCGAGATACGGCAAGTGCCTGTGGGTTTGGTCGGCACTGGATTGAAGTTCTTACGCCCTGACCGAGGCCAATCGCGATGCTGCCACGCGGCAAGTTGCCAGATCGCAGCGACTTTGTGCACTTTGGCACCAATTTGAGCGGGCGCGTGGCGAGCTGGAGTGAAGCGGCGGCAATTGAGCGAGATTGGGCGCAAGATTGGGCAGAATGGCTGGCTCATTGCACGCCGCTGAGGTGTTACCTCTGTAGCCTGCATCGAGTCTGGCCTGCCCGAGCAAGGAGGCTCCACGCGCCATGACGACCTACATTTTTGGCAATTGCCAGTTCGACACCGCGCAGGCGCAGCTCACTGTGGGCGGCGTTGTCGTGGCACTCGAACCCAAGCCGCGAGATCTGCTCGCTTGCCTGCTTCAAGCGCAAGGCCGGGTGGTCACTCACGAAGAACTGCTGGATACCGTGTGGCAAACCCGTGCGATCAGTGAAACGGTGGTGGCGCGCGCCATCATGAAGCTGAGGCGGGCGCTCGGCGATGCCCGTGGGCAGCGGCCTGTCATCTATACCGTGGCGCGACAAGGCTATCGGGTCGGCGTGCACGTCAGTTCGGTGAGCGCCAACCCCGGTTCGGGTACCGACCCGGTCAACTACGCGCCACCCGGGTCGGCCTACGCCTATGTGGTGCTGCCAGTGCGCCCCGCCGCCGAGGCGCTGCCTGCAAACGACGAGACCAAGGCGCAGATGCCGAGAGCAAGCGAATTGAGCCAGGGAGGCTTAGGCCTCTCCGGCCTTTTCTGGACGCTGCTCAGTGAGCTGTCTGGGCAACCCTGCGCGCCCATGGAAGATGCGCTGCTGGTGCACACTGAATCCACCCACAAACCCGATCTGCATGCCCATGCATGCGCCATTTTGGGCGCGGCCACGGCCATCTCTGCGGAGTTTCGGCGAGTGGGAGCGAGATTGGAACTGCACGCGCGCTGGGGCGCTCAATCCGCAAGCGCAATCACTGAAACCTTTGCTGGCGGCGACGAAGCCCACTTGCTCCGCCAACTCGTTCACCGATTGCTCGGGCTTTCGCACCCAGCGCTTGCTTTGAGCCCATTTGCGAATGCGCGCGACGAGATTACCCGGCTAGCCTTCTCCCACGGGCTGAGCAAGGACTTTGTGTCCGCTTTGGCCCTCTTCAAGGGATTGGCGCCGGAGGCTATTCCCGCACCCCTGCAAACTGTGGCAGCGCAATGGTGGGTGGCAGCCAACGACGCAGCTGGCGCGATCGCGTTTTGTGATGCGTGCTTGACACATCTGGCTTTGTCTGCCGCTCCTGGGGAGAGCTTGCTCGCGCACCAGCTGGGTTTGCAGCTGGTCAAAGCGCTTGCCTTGACGCTGAAAGGCGACAACCAAAGCGCGCATGTCTTGCTCGACCGCATCGACGAGCAAACATCGCCGAAGCCGCGATGGGCGGCAATGCGGGTCCAGGCCTTGATTGCATGGTCCAAGTGCCTGCGCTTGAACTCTGAAGATCAACAGGCCTTGGACGTGGCCAACCGCTGCGTTGGCCTCGCAGTCAGCAGCGGCAGTGCGCTCTTGGAGGCCCGCGCTCGGATCCAGTCCTTTGGTCTGCTCGTTCTTCTGGAAGTGATCGAACGGCAGGCCGAGGCGCTGGCGCGCACCCAAGCTGCCGTTGAGCGTTGCGATCTCAAGGCACTGAACTTGGAACTCGCTCACCTGGCATTTTTGGCCTGTCTCACACGGCGGCGATTTGCAGACGCGCTGAATGCCGTGCGCCTCTACGCCGGCTCTGCCGCCCTGGCAAACGACGGCCTGGCTGCCGAAAGAGGACGATTGTTTGAATTCCTGATCCTCGTGCGCAGCCATCAAACGCAGCTCGCGCTGGTTCACCCCCTGGCCACTAGCCCGGTCGAGGAAACCTCCGTGTCGTGGCGCGCGGTCTTACTGGCCGAGCGCACTTTGCTTGCGCTGCAGAGCTCCGGCGTGGAGGCGGCGCTCGCGGTGACGCAACAGACACTGGGACTTCCCCAATCGCTAGGCAGCCGCCTCAAGCGCGTTGCTCATCAAGATCGCTGCACCTTGCTCACTTGGCTGGGTCGCCACGAGGAAGCCCGAGCGGCTTACGACGCACTCGCCGCCCTGGCGCCCACGCAGCAAAACTTGGCCCTCGCCCGCGCCAATTTGCTGCTGGGCAGCGGCAAGCACAGTGAGGCCGTGCAGTACCTGCTGGGCGAATGGCAAGCTCATCCGGGGCGCTCACACGCCCACATTGATTTGGCCATCAGCTTGGGCTGGCTCTGCCTGGAATCCAACGATGCATCGCTGCGCGACACGCTCCACGCCATTGCCGGCAGCGTGCTTGACCCCGACAACGAGACGCTGCTCATGCGTCTCTTTCGCGCAGCCTATTTGCTGCAAACGGCGCCTTCCGAGCACAGCATGGATTTTTGGCGAGTCACCATCGGTGCCGCGCCTGTGCTCCGGCGCCGCGCCGCTTGGCTAGGCACCGAAGCCTTCGCCCAAGCTTTGGCCCAGCGCGAAGTGCAGCAGCACCTGCCGGTGTTGTTGATCGATTTTTGCGGATAAGTGAATACCTGCTGGCAGCTCAATGGTCAATGAAAGGTCATGGGTTGCTTACATCTGAAGTGCACAGTTCATGGCATCGTCAAAGCCTTGTGTTGTATCGCTGTGTCGCTTCCTTCACCTTCCTCCGCTCCCCCCGCTCACACATTCGCGCCAAGCGGCGCAATCGATCCAGTGCGCAAGGTGCTGCGCCTGATGTGCGCCAGCGAGGCAGCCAGCACCGAGCAGCCCTACGCCTCACTGACCCGAATCCGCGACCAGTCTTTGGCCTTCAACGCGGAGCGCAGCGTGCACGCTGCGCTGCTCTACATGTCGGGCTGGTATCTCCAATGGTTAGAAGGCCGGGAAGCAGACGTGATGCAAGTGGTAACCCGCACCACCAGGGCAAGGAGCCACGCTCGGCTGCGGGTGCTGCACTACGGTTTTGGGCCGCGCTTGCTGGGTGACGCCTGGTGCATGGGATTGGTGCAGCGGCCTGAAGCCAGAGGCGGCGTGGCAGAGCGCGTTAACCAACTGCGCGCTCAGTTGGTGGGTGGTAAGCAGTTCTCCCCGCTCTCGGTTTGGCGGCGCGTGACCATGCCTATGCAAGCTGGCGAGAGCACCGGGAGCGCGATGGAAACGCCGCACTGCCGGGTGCTGATCTCATCCGCTTTGCCGCACCAAGCGCATGCCTTTGTGAGCTGGGCGGCCGAACGCACGGCTGCTCAGGTGATCGAGCATCGCTATGCCGGCGAGCACACCCCAGATGTGGGATTGGCCTATGCGGATTGCACAGTCAAGGCCGTGTGTTTACGCCTTGTGGCCGCAGCACGCCACTGCCTGAGCCTGGGGCTAAGCAAGGCCATGCACTGCGACTTTACGCATTGGGTTTGCCTCTTTGCCAACGATCCCACGCGCGACGCCGAGCTTTTGCAGCGCGCCATCGACACCTTTCGAGATGTGGACGCCACGCACCGCCCAGAAATCGTAGGTGTGGCATCCGATCCAGGCGTGCACGCCTGGGCGCAAGTCGTGCTCGCGCAGGCGGGCTTTTTGTATCGCCCCCACGACACGCAGCAGGGGGGCGGCAACCGCGCACTCTTCGATCAGCTGCGCCTGTTTGCTCAACAGGCGCCCAGCACCTCGGGCAGCATCTGGCCAATGGCGGAATGAGCGCACGCGGCGCGTTTGTGGCGCGTTTGTGGCGCATTTGTGGCGCGGCCGTGGCCCGGATGTGGCGCAGATCTATGCCAATCGGCATCGCGCAGCTTTGGCGATGAGGCTCAGCGGTTGAGCACCTGAGCCCCGCCCTCGCTGCCCTGGCCTTTTGCCGCATCCACGGCCTGGTAGAGCCATGCCAGTTGCAGTTCGGAATCTTCAGCCAGCGCCGGGTCGCTCGCATCCGGCATCAGCGCCGTGCTCACGTGGACTTGCACGCGGCTGCCGATTGGCAGCAGGTCGGAGCCCTGCGCGCCATCAGCCCGCAGGTAGCCTGCCAGCACCGCCATATCCGTGAGCGCACACGGCCCCTCCACCAGCCAAACGAAAGCGCTGTCGTCTACGCGCGCGACCACATCGGTCTCCCGCGCCAGCTTCTGAAGGCGTGAGGCGAGCACGACCATCGCCCGATCTTTTGCGGCAACACCATGTTCCCGAGTGAACCAGGCATGGTTCGCGAGCTCCACGTGCAACAAGCCAAACCGATGCTTGCCTCGTCTGGCTCGCTTGCTCGCCCCGTCCATCTGCGCGATCAACTCGGCTGTGTTGGCACAGCCCGTGAGCGGGTCGGTTTTGGGCATGCCCTGGGTGCGGGCTCGCAATTCACGCCGGCGCGAAGCGCGCAAGAACATCGCGTAGTACAGGATGGGCAGTTCGATGACCGAGCCAAGCATCATGCCGTGCTGCGATAAGAAGCTAAATCCCGTGAAACCCATGCTGCGCAGCAACGCGGGCACCACCGCCAGCACCACCGGCAAAAAGCCAAGTGCCAGCCAGCGCACCCAAGCATCGCCGCGGCGCCAAGCGAGCCACACAGTCAGGTAGGTGCCCAAAATCATCGCGCTGGACAACGCATTGACCAAGTGCAAGCTGACCATCGAAGGCGCAATCACTTCCAAAAGCCAAGCGCCAAAGAGCAGCCCGATCAAGGCCAGCACGAAGCGATCCACGGCCGCGCTGTACTGCCTGGGCCGAACCACGCTGCGGATGAACCACAGACTGACCAAAGCGCTCGGCGCAATCATCGATGGCACCGACATCGCACCCCAAGCTGCCGAGCCCGGCCACAAGTACATGGCGCTCACGCCGTTGATACCCGCTTGCAAAAACAGCACCGTAGCGGTGTAGAACGCGAACAACAAGAAGTGAGCGCTGCGCCAAAAAAGCCCAGAGGCCACACTGAACAGCAGCAAAATCAAGCCGCCGCCGAAGTACAAGCCCAAGACGAACTGCGCCGGCTGGGCGTGCGCTAGCCAGCCTGGCTCGGGGTAGAGACGGAGTGCGGCGGCAAAGGGCAGCCGATCGTGCTGCACGCGCAACCAAACCCTTTGCGACTGCCCCGGCGCTACAACTGGGAGCACCAAGAGCGGCGCACGATCAAGGATCGGCCAGTCGGATCGCGCAAAAGCATCTCCCGTGGACTGCACCTGCCAGCGGCCATCTGCGCCCTGCCAATAGAGCCTCGCGTCATCCGTAGTGGGTAGTCCAGCCTCCAACAGCCAGCGCCCCGGCGCAGGGGCGCCAGTGGCCGATGCAAGGGCCTGCACTTCGAACGTGATCCAAAGCGCTTTGCCAAGCAAGCGATGGCTTTGACCGTAAGTGCGGCCGCGAAATTTGCCCGCGGCAAATGCCGCTTGCGCAGCCAACACGTCAGCCGACGGCTCACCCAGCTTTCCCGGCGCGTCGCCAGACGGCAGTGCTTGCT